>JAIVIG010000298.1 GCA_020200675.1 Actinomycetota bacterium | reverse complement strand
TCAAGCACCTGGCCTACCAGAGTGGGCAGAGCATTTACCAAATCAAGCGAGGTTTGCTCCACGACTACCTGGTGCAGCAGCTCAAAAACCCCTCCGTTGAGATGGTTCTTGCGTAAGTCCTAGTTACTATTATTAGTAAACGGGTGCGAGAGTCGCTCATGCCTTCACCCAGAGGAGCGAAGGAGAAAGAACGTGGCCGAGTGGCGAATGTCCGGCGCTTACTTCAAGAGCTGTAACTGCGAACCCGGCTGCCCTTGCGACTTCATGAGCCCGCCGACGTACCAAGAGTGCGAGGGTGTTCTAGGTATGAGGGTCGATGAGGGCGAGTTCGACGGCGTCTCCTTGGCTGGGGTTAAGTGGGCGGTCGCGTATCATTGGCCTGGCCCCCTGCACGAGGGCAACGGAACGGTTAAACCCTACTTTGATACGGCGATGAGCCAAGAGCAAATAGACGCGCTCGGCCAGATCCTGACGGGCCAGGCTGGCGGATCCTGGTTCGAGGTGGTTTCTACGATCGTCAGCGAGGTCAAGGATCCCGCCGTCGTTCCGATCGATTTAGAGATCTCCGGCAAGACCGGCGCTATCCGAATCGGCGATGGTATCGAGAACCAATTCGGGCCAATCCTGAACCCGATAACCGGCGATGAGGAGTCCGTGCAAATCCATATCCCCGGAGGGCTGGAGTACTCTGAAGGAGAGGGGGCGGCAGAGGTTCTTCGGTCGCAGACGATGCGCTCCAGCGACGAGATCGCCTTCGATCACTCGGGCCGCCACACCTCCCTAGTCGAGTACCAAACGTTCGGAAGCCACCGGTAAGGCAGCATAGGCGCCATGGGCAGCATGAGGAGATGTTTGTAGTAACAATGCCCGTTATGCTCGGCTACCAGATATAGTCAAAGCGTAAGCGACCTGCTGGGAAAGCGGGGAAGGAGATCAGGATATGGCCTGGCGACTGGAAGGTACGTACATCGAGAACTGTAACTGCGAAGTCGTATGCCCCTGTGGCGCCAGTGGTTTCGCTGCGCCCGCTACCTATGATCGCTGCAACGCGGCGCTAGCCTGGCACATCGACTCTGGAGAGGTCGACGGTACGGATGTGAGCGACCTCAGCGTGGTGTTGGTCCTCGACTCTCCGCGCCAGCTGTCAGAGGGCGACTGGCGGGTTGGTATGTTCATGGACGATCGGGCGAGCGACGAACAAGCCGAGAAACTCGGTGGCATCTTCTCGGGGCAGATGGGTGGTCCCTTGGCCAATCTCGTACCGCTCATCAGCGAGGACTTGGGTATGGAGGTAGCGTCGATCGAGCACATCGACGATGGCCTTCGCCACCGGGTCAAAGTCGGCGACGCCATCGACGTGGAGATCGAGGATCTTGTGTCTCCGTTCGACCCGGACGGGCCGCTGCCGAAACTCACCGAGACCAAGCACCCGGCTAACTCGGACTTGACTCCGGCCCGGACTCTCTCTGCCCGCGTCCAGGGCCTGGGGCTCGACTTCTCTGGCGAGGGTAAGAGCGGCTTCTCCACACCCTTCTCCTGGGCGGAGTAATCACAGTTATGGTCTGTTCGTTCGCGTGAGCTTGGAGGAGCTCGCATGAAGACTCATCCGCCTGCAGGGAGCCTGTGAGGGTATGTTAAGCGGAGTTGCTGAGACCGTACTGAGGCGAGACCGTATCATCGTGCTGTCCAGTCTCACGGTAATCACAGCGCTCTCCTGGGCCTATGTGTCCTATCTGGCCTCTGGTATGCAGGACATGGACGTGGTGGCAACGGAGATGGCCATGCCCCAGATGCAGGCCTGGGGCGTCACGGATTTCGCCCTGACGTTCGTCATGTGGGCGGTGATGATGGTTGCCATGATGACACCTTCTGCGGCTCCGATGATCCTCATGTTTGCCGGGGTCAACCGGAGACGCCAGAAGCAGCAAGTTCCGTACGTTCCGACGAGTGTGTTCCTTCTGGGCTACCTGGTGGTCTGGGCCGCCTTCAGCGTCCTGGCCACCGCAGCCCAGTGGGGGCTCCATGCCGTCTCCTTGCTCTCACCGATGATGGTAAGCACCAGTCCTGTCTTGGGTGGCATCCTGCTCCTGATAGCTGGGATCTACCAGTGGACGCCCCTCAAGCACGCCTGCCTGAGTAAATGTCGATCTCCTCTGGGATTTGTCCTGAACGAATGGCGAGAGGGCAGGTGGGGCGCTTTCCTCATGGGGCTCAAGCACGGCAGTTATTGCACCGGCTGCTGTTGGTCTCTGATGGCCTTACTCTTTGTCGCGGGGGTGATGAACTTGCTCTGGGTCGCTGCTATCGCGGGGTTCATCTTGCTCGAAAAGGTGGCCCCGGCAGGTCACCGGATGGGCCAAGCTGCAGGGGTCTTGATGGTAGCGGGGGGCGTAGTGTTGTTGGGGCTGACACTGTGGGGTGGGATACAACCCGAGATGAACACAGGGACGGAATCTGAGCCAGGAATGGAATCTGAGCCTGGGATGGGTTCTATGTAGGGCTCTCTAAGGGCTCTCTATTAACTGAACTGCCGAGAAGCCCCGAGCCTGTTGAAAAAGTCGCCACCGTCCTGATCGCTGGTCCCGAAACAGGTTCAAAACAGCCAAAAACCGAGGCTTCCGGCCCCCGAACAGGGGCTAGAACAGCGCATGAAGGAGGTTTTCAACAGGCTCTGGTGTTTCTGCTCCGCAAACCCTCCGAAGCAGCCGCCCGACGGTTTATCTCCTCGCAGGAGAACCTGCCATTCTCCTACGAGAACCTCGGGGCTTCGCGGGAAGGCGTGGCGCCGCGAGGCTACGTCGTGGACCGCTACCGGGTAAAGCTCGGCGAGGGGCCGGAGGCGTACACGCGGGCGGTCGAGGCCCTGCGCGGATGGCGGCAGTTCGACCTCGGCTGGGTAAGGCTACTGCCGCCCCATGCGCCGATAGAGGTCGGTACGACGGTCGGCGTGCTCGCCCGGCACTACGGCTTCTGGTCGTTGAACACAGCTCGCATCGCGTACCTCGTCGAGGAGTTGGGCGAGGTAGAGCGGTTCGGGTTCGGCTACGGGACTCTCCCCGGGCACGCCGAGCGCGGCGAGGAACGTTTCGGCGTCGAGTGGAACCGCAGACTAGATGGCTCGGTCTACTACGACGTCTTCGCCTTCTCCAGGCCGAAACACCCTCTGGCCTGGCCCGGCTACCCGTTCGCTCGCCTGCTGCAAAAGCGCTTCCGCCAGGACTCGACGCGCAAGATGGTCGAGGCCGTGGCCAAAGAGAAACCACGCGATGCTTGAGGTATCTGGCAGGCGGGAAGCTTCTTGCCGGTCCGGGGAGCTTCGCGGGTTGCTAGACTACGCTCCGCGATGAACGCTACCACGCACGCCATCTTCGGGGTCGCGGCCCTGGCGGGTTCCTTCCTCCTCGTCGGGGAAGAGCCGCCGCTGTACGCCTACCCCGCCGCCGTCGTGGCCGCCTGGCTCCCGGACGTGGACAACCCGCGCAGCCGGCTCGGCAACGGTCTGAGCAAGATGAAGAACCCTGTTCTGAACCGCATCACGCGTCCCGTGAGTTGGGCGTTGAGGGTCACGTCTTTCTTGCTCTTTCGTACCGTCGGGCACCGGACCCTGACCCATTCCCTGCTCGGGGTCGCGCTCTTCGTCGTCCTGGTCGCGCCCGTGGCTACGTTCTCATTGGACCTGTTCGCCGCCCTGGTCGCCGGTTTCGTTTCGCACCTCGTCGCGGACGCCCTGAACAAGAGTGGTGTGCCCCTCTTTTGGCCGGCAGGGTGGCGTTTCAAGCTCCTGCCCCGTGGCGTCCGGTCCGGAGGGGTGGCGGAGTTCGCGGTGGCTCTCGTGGTAGCCGCGGGGGCGGCGTGCGGGATCTACGCGCTACACCTCGCCGGGGCGTTCGTCGCCGGAGGCTAGCCACTCCAGGGTCTGCCGGCTCTTCGGGTGAGCCGGACGGTCGCGACGCTCGTTGTAGGAGATGGAGTCCTCCAGCGCGGCCCTCGCGGCGCGGTGCAGGCTCGCGGGGGCTAGCTCGCGCAGGTCTTCCACCCCAGACTGCTCGCGGCCCGGTTCGATCTTGTCGGCCACGAACAGGGCGAGTGCGAGCGGCCCCATCCCCGGCTCGCCGGTCGTGTGTGCTCGCACCGCGTCGAGGATCTCTCCATCCTCCACCCTGAGGTCCTCGCGCGAGAGCTTCGCCGCCACTGGGCCATGCAGGAGTATGGGCCGCTCGCGCTCGAAGTCGCCGACGGGCAACCCGTCTTCTTCGGCGACGCGCAGAAGCTCCTCCTTGCCGACCTCCCTGGCCGTGTCGTGCAGAAGACCAGCGAGGCGCGCCCTCTCCGGGTCCAGGCCGTGAAGTTTGGCGAGGCGCTCGGCGGCCTCGGCCACGCGCAGGGTGTGCGCGTAGCGCTTGTCGGAGAGGCGTTCGCGGGCGTAGCTCTCCGCGTCGTCGAGAAGGGCGTCGTCGATCATGGGCGGGATTGTAGAATAAAGGGATGCAAAACGAGAAGACTTATACGGTCGAAGTTGACAAAAAATCGGACGAGACCGGCGTCATAAGGAGCGCCGAGATCCTGACCATCGGGACCGAGATACTCCTCGGGGACCTCGTGGACACGAACTCGGCCTACCTGGGCGGCCGGCTCGCCGCCCTTGGCGTCTCCATCTACCGTCACACCACCGTCGGGGACAACGCGGAACGCATCACCGCCTCCCTCCAGGAGGCGACCTCCAGGGCGGACCTCGTCATCACCACCGGCGGTCTGGGACCCACCTCCGACGACCTGACCAACCAGTGTCTGGGGGAGGCGACGGGCCGCGAGATGGTCGAGTACCCCGAGGCGCGGCGCCACGTGGACGAGATGTTCCGGCGCTTCGGCCGGGAGCCGACCCCCTCGAACTACAAGCAGGCCCTCTTCCCCGAGGGCTCGAAGCTAATTCCCAACCCCGTCGGTACGGCGATGGGCGCGATGCTCGAGCTCGACGGCGCCCTCGTCGCCACGTTCCCCGGCGTGCCCGGCGAGATGCGGCGGATGTTCGAGGACACGCTCGAGCCCCTCATAAGGGAGCGGAGCGAGGGTGCGATCGTCTCGCGCACCCTCTGGTTCACCGGCATGGGCGAGTCCGCCCTCGCCGAACAGGTCCAGGACCTCCTCGACGCCTCGGACCCAACTGTCGCACCTCTGGCCGGTCAGGGCAAGGTGAGGCTGCGCATCACCACCAGGGCCAACACACCCGAGGAAGCCGAGAAGAAGATAACCCCCGTCGCCGACGAGATCCTCTCTCGCCTCGGCGACTACTACTTTGGCGAGGACGATGAGACCCTCGAGAGCGCCCTGGGCAAGCTCCTGACCGAGAGAGGCGCGACCCTCGCGCTCGCCGAGAGCTGCACTGGTGGCCTCCTCGCCAAGCGCCTGACCGACGGGGCCGGCGCTTCGGCTTACTTCGTGGAGGGCCTGGTCACGTACTCCAACGAGTCCAAGGAACACCTCCTCGGGGTGCCGAACGACTTGCTCGTCGAGCACGGCGCCGTCTCGGAGCCGGTAGCCGGGGCGATGGCCGAGGGCGTCCGGAAGGTCGCCGGGACCGACTACGGGCTCTCGGTCACGGGGGTGGCCGGTCCAGACGGGGGGAGCGAGGAGAAGCCGGTCGGGCTCGTCTTCGTCGGGGTCTCGGACGAGGAGGGGACGGAGGTAGAGCGCCTGGACCTCTCGGCCTGGAGACGCTCGCGCGAGGCCATCCGGGAGCGGAGCGCGAATCGTGCCTTCGACCTCTTGAGACACCGCATATTGGGGCAAGACGAAGCGTGAGAAAATCCCGTTTTCAATGCCCTTGTACGATACGAATATGGGTAGTACACTTCTCCAAGTTGACGGCACGGAGAGGAGGTGATCCAGATAGACGCATCGAGTAGTAGTCGCGGGTATCTTCTGGGAGAGGTGGCTCTGACCTAGGACCACTGAAAGCCCTGCGGGATCCTGGGTTACACGTCAATCCGTCTCTCCTGTAGTTGAAGGCGGACGTGCTGAAAGACCAGATACCTGCGTAGAACTCAAAAGGGTACGGCCCCCGGATTTCACCGGGGGTCGTTTTTTGTTGCCGCGTCGCAGCCTCCCTACCACCAGGGTCCTAAGAATCTGGAGCCTCATCGACGAAGGAGACCTCGTACAGGTGTGGCTCGAACTTCTCGGCGATCTCCGCAGCCTCCCTCATATGCATGGCCGCCTCGGGGTCCTCGAGCATCGCCTCGAAGTCCTCCCGGCTCCGCCACTGGGCGTAGTTGGCAACCTTCGTCCCGTCGAGGCTCTTGTGTAGGTTGGCCGATACGAAGCCCGGTAGTTTATTCATGACCGACTCGGTCGCCTCCACGAGCAGGTCCAAGAGACGCTGCTGATCCTCCGGCGCCACCGTGAACACGTTGATCAGGGTCACCATCTCGCCGCGCTGCGAGATCCTCGTCACGCGTACCCTCCTTTCGGCTAAACTATCAGCATACTGATAATATATCAGGGCACTGATAATTACAAGGGGTTTTGTTTGTGAGTAGCAAAGGAGTGACAGAGGGTAGGGTGGAGAGCAGGGTTGGGTACCAGATGAAGCGTGCCCAGCACGCTTTGAGGTTCGAGATGGACAAGGCTTTGCGGGAGGTTGGTATGACTACGGCCCAGTACGCGGCTTTAAGTACGCTGGAGGCGGCGCCGGGTTTGTCGGGGGCTGAACTTGCCCGGAGGAGCTTTGTCACGCCGCAGACGATGAACGCGATCCTGGCGAACCTGGAGGCCGCCGGGCTCGTCGTGCGCCGTCCTCACCCAGAGCACGGGCGCGTGCTACAGGCTTACCTGACGGAGATGGGCGAGGAGTTGGTGGCCAGGGCGCACGGGCTCGTCGAAGCTGTCGAGCGGCGGATGCTGGATAGGTTGAGCCATGACGACCGGCGCTGGCTATTGGAGACGCTGCGTGGTTGCGCCGACGCGTTGGAGGGAGGCGTGGGTAGCACGGCCGCTAGTGCGTAGAACGGCTGGGACTTCGGAGTTGCGGGGAGGCCCCTCACTCCTCGCCCTCGTAGTAATCGACCTCGGCGTCGCTTCTCAAGAACTTGCTCGAGGTCCTCTTCTCTTTCGGGCCGCCGGGCGCCGAGCCGGCGAAGAGACCGATCTTATCGGAGTCGGGGTAGACCATCACGTCGGGTTCGAGCATGGTCGAGAAGCAGAGGTAGCGCAGCGCCTCGTCCGAGGTGTTTATGATCTGGTGCGCTCCTGACTCTCCTACCGGCAAAGCTACGTAGTCTCCCCGAGAAAGGGGGAACTCCCGTTCGCCGATCCGAAGCGTGCCCGAGCCTTGGAGAACGTAGATGGCCTCCTCGTTAGCGAGGTGACAGTGGTAGGGCCAGGCCCTACGCCCCGGTGTCACCTCGTAGAGGCTGCACCCAAGCTTCTCGCCCCCGGCGGCGGAGCTCAGGGACTTGCGCCTGTAGCCGAACTTCTCCCCGTGGGAGTGCTCGGCCCACCGCAGTTCGTCCTCGTTGGTCACGTTCGGTCGCCGGCTCATGCGTGTACCCTCCTCTCGCCACCCTTGCTGCGCCTATCTTTCCTCCAACGGCATCCATCTCCGACCCTCCGGTCCGACGTACTCGGACTGCGGGCGGATGAGCCGGTCCAGATCCCGCTGCTCGAAGCAGTGCGCCGTCCATCCCGCTACCCGTCCCACGGCGAAGGTGGGCGTGAAGAGTTCCGTCGGCAGCCCGAGCCCGTGCAGCAGGAGCGCTGTGTAGAACTCGACGTTGGTGTCGAGGTTACGCTCCGGCTTGTATTCCTTAAGCAGCCCCAGGGCCGTCTTTTCGACCTCCAGGGCCAGTCGGTAGAGGCCTCGGTCGGCGTCGGTGGCGTAGAGGCGTTCGGCCGCGGCGGCGAGCACGTCCGCTCGGGGGTCGCGTACTTTGTAGACGCGGTGGCCGAAGCCCATGAGCCTCTCGCCTCGGTCCAGCTTCGCCCGCAGGTAGGACTCCGCGCGAGACGCTTCCCCAACCTCGAAGACGACGTCGAGCGCCGGGCCCGGAGCGCCTCCGTGCAGCGGCCCCTTGAGCGCGCCGACCGCCCCGACCACGGCGGAGACGAAATCCGACCGGGTAGAGACGATCACCCTGGCCGCGAAGGTCGAGGCGTTCATGCCGTGGTCGGAGACGGTGTTCAGGTACGTCTCCAGCTACCCAGACCGAGTGTCCCGGAGGCCATCCGTAGGGCGTCCATCGGCGGCACACGTCCGGCGGCGGCCGCTTCCAGGACTTCCGCGGCGACCTTCGGCAACGCCCTACGGGCGGCGAGAGCCCTCCCCAGAACCGAAAGTTGCTCCCTATTGGGCAGCGCTCCGTTCCAGAGCAGGTACAGCGTCTCCTCGAAGGACGCTCGCCCCGCCAGCTCCTCGACGGGTAAACCGGCGATGACCAGGCGCCCTGCCGCCCCGTCGACGCTGCTGAGGCGCGTCCTCGTCGCGACAACGCCCTCGAGCCCTGGCGCGAAGACGACCGCAGTCTTGTCGCTCATATCGTAAACAACCTCCTCAATCCCGCGTTCTCTTTGTAGGCAACTAATCCCCTCGCATTACCCTTCGGGGCGGAGCTGCCCGGCATCGTAGGCGGCCTCTGCATCCAGAGCGGGTGTCGCCGCCGAGACGTTCTCTATGCCGTGGACGGCGCCGGAAGGGACGTAGACCAGCTCGCCTGCGCCGGCCTCCCGCTCCTCTTCTCCCACCAGCATCCAGCCCCTCCCGGCGGTGATCACGTAGACCTGCTCCGAAGGGTGACCGTGGAGCCGCTGCCTCGATCCCGGGGCGACCCCAACCCAGGTCGCCGCGATGCCAGCTTCGGGCGGGTCGCCCCGCTGCAGGAGGATGTGGGAGACGAGACCGCTCCGATCCCGCCCGGGGCTCTCTTCCTTGTTCCGCGTGTACATGCGCCGCTCCTGTCGCCGGGATTTTCTTTACTGTAGAATGGCGAAGATCATTTATCAACGTTGATTTTTAGATCAACTAAATGCACTGTGATGGAAGCGTGGACCTCTGTAGGGATTTGAAGGGATGGCGGAAGGCATGAGCGGTAACCATTACCTCACGGCGCGGGAGGCGGCTGAGGAGTTAGGGATAAGCCTGAAGACGTTGTACGCTTATGTAAGCCGAGGGCTCATCCGTTCGGAAGCTGTTGGGGGCAAGAAGCGCAACCGGCGTTACCGGGTCGAGGATATAAAGAGGCTCAAAGAGCGTGCCGAGCAGCGTCGAGATCCGGGCAAGGCGGCAGAGAGCGCCTTGAGTTGGGGGATGCCGGTGATGGAGTCGGGCATCACCCTGATCTCGGACGGCAAGCTCTACTATCGGGGAGAGGACGCCTTGGACCTCGCCGCCAACAGCGCCTTCGAGGAGGTGGCCGCCCTGATCTGGAGCGGAGAAGCGGGGAACGCGCCGGAAATCTTCGGCGTCGAACCACCCGTTCTTTCCCCGCGCTATCCTATCGTCCTGAAGAGCGTGGCAGGGCTCGCGCCCGTCGAAGCCTTCCAGGTACTCCTGCCCTTGGTGGGCGTCGAAGACCTCGCCGCCTACGATCTCAGGGCCGGCGCTGTCGCGCGCGCCGGCGCCCGCATTCTCCTCCTCATGGCAACCATCGCCACAGGGGGCGAAGACGCGAAAGGAAGCGTGGCCGAAACCCTACAAGTTAGTTGGGTGCCGCGCGATCCGGAAGCAGCGACACTCTTCGATGCTGCGCTGGTCCTCTGTGCGGACCACGAGCTCAACGTCTCGACCTTCACCGCGCGCTGCGTGGCCTCGTCCGGAGCGACGCCCTACGCCGTGGTGACGGCCGGGCTATCGGCCTTGCAGGGTACGAAACATGGCGGGCAGACCGAGCTCGTCGAGGCGTTTTTGCAGGAAGCCGAAGCTTCAGACGACGCACGGAGGGTCATAGCCGGCCGCCTAAAGCGCGGGGAGAGCGTACCGGGCTTCGGTCACTCCCTATATCCAGGCGGGGATCCCCGGGGCGCCGAGCTGCTCCGGCTCACGGCCGCGGCCCGTCCTGGAAGCCCCGCCGTCGCGCTCTCCGCCGCCGTCGTCGAAGGGGTCCTGGATCTCATGGACGAGCGTCCCACCGTGGACTTTGGCCTCGTGACCCTGGCGCGAGCACTCGAGCTGCCGTCCGGTGGGGCAAAGGCGCTCTTCGCGATGGGCAGGACGGTCGGCTGGATCGGCCACGCCATCGAGCAGTATGAGAGCGATTCACTGATACGACCCCGCGCCCGCTACGTCGGTAAACAACCGTAGAGTCGTTGCGTGCGACGCCTCTACAGGCCCCTTACACGGGTGTGGGCAACACCCCGAAACCGCTCAGGATCACGAGCAGCACGGCGAACGCGTTGAACGTCGCGTGGGTTGCGAGGCACGGCAGTAAGCTTCCCGTACGCCGGTAGAGCGCGCACAGGACGAACGCCAGGACGAACAGCACAGGCACTACCGCGGCCTCGCCGTGCGCCAGGGCAAAGACGGCGGACGAGAAGAGCGCCGAGAGCGCGAACGAGACCCTCTCGCCGGTTTCCTTTCGCTCCCCTTGGTCTTTGCCGCCGAGCTTGCGCGAGACGAAGAGACCCAGCCGGTACAGGCCACCGAAGAAGGCCCCCCGGAAGACCAGCTCTTCCACCGCCGGGCCGAAGAAGACGACCACGGCTATGGTCATGGGTATCGCCACCCCCGGGTTCTCCCCGATCCAACCCGACAAACCCTCCAAGAGCGGTCCTTGGACGCTCCGCTCGGTCGAGTAACCGAACCATTCGAGAACGTAGAAGCTCAAGGGTCCTATCACCAGGAGGCTCGCGGCGAGCGCCCCGAGGCCCACCAGAAAGCCGAGCAGTATCCCGGAGGAGTAACCGGACTCCGGTTTCCGGATGCCCAAAGGAGCCAGAGAATAACTTACCTGCCTCCCGAGACCTCGCATCACGGAGACGCCGACCCAGAAGAAGCCCATCGTAAGCATGGCGAGCAAGAGGTCCAGTGAGACCACGTTCAGCAGCAGTTGAGACGGGTCGCTAGGCATCCGTTCCGCTCCCCAGATACACCTCGCCCGCCGGCCATCCCCGCGCGGCGTCTTTCAGAAGCCTCTCCCGGATCCAACCGGGAAGCAGTGGGATCTCCTCAAGCTCCCTCGTCTCCACCCAGCGCAGCTCCTTGAGGGTAGGCTCGGAGCCCTCCTCGACCTCCGGGTCGCTCCCGAGGCTCGCCTCCCCGCCAGGGGCCTCCACCCGCGCCGTAATATCGACTGTGTGGCGCCCCTCCTGCAGAAACTCGCTCACGTAGAGCACCCCCAGAAATCTGCCCTCTAGATCCGTCTCCTCCATCAGTTCCCGTTCGGCGCACTCGGGAATAGTCTCGCCCGGCTCCAGGCGTCCGCCTGGTAGAACCCAGTACGGCTCGTGGCCCGGCTTCTCGTGGCGCACGAGGAGCAGAGCCCCATCTCGCTCCACGACCGTGCCGACCCGAATCCCGAAATCCATCTCGGTCTGACCACGATCCTTACTCACGAACGGTGAGTATATCCTCGAACTCGCTCTCTGCGATGCATGGAACTACGACCGGCCGGGTTAGGGATGTACCTCTTTCAGACCTCATGCCGGGGAGCGGGTCCGTTGCTTCGATACCCTTAGTCATAATGAGAACTAGCCGGTATCCGGCCAGCCGGAAAAATGTTATCATCGGAACATGAGAGCAGAAGCAATCAAGCTTGGCAAGAAGGGGCAGTTGAGCATCCCGAAAGAAGTCATGGAGCGGCTGGCGGTACGATCGTGCTGCGGCCCGCGGGGGTTTACCCCCTAGAGATCTATAGCGACGAGCGGGTTCGAGAGTTTCTGGAGGCCGATAGACTGACTGAAGAAGAGCAAGAGGCGCTTTCGCCGGTTTTTTCGAACGTACCGGGCGAGAGGGGTAGTCTGTAAAGCTCTTTCTGGACGCTAACGTTCTGTTCACCGCTGCCCTGAGCCCCGATGGTCGCGCTGCCACCCTGATAAAGCTGGCGAAACGTAGCAGGTGCGTGCTTCTTACGTCTCCGCACGCCCTTACTGAAGCGGGCCGCAACCTCAAGCTGAAGTACCCTGAGGCAGCAGGACGGCTGGAGGAGAGGATCCTGTCTAGCATAACCGTCGTGCCGGAGGCTACCCCGGAAGCCGTCAAGGTAGGACTGAGTAATGGCTTGCCACCCAAAGACGCTCCCATCCTGGGAGCCGCGTTGCAGGCGGGGGCGGATATGCTCGTCACCGGAGATTCCCGGCACTTCGGGCATCTATACGCCGAAACCTTGAGGGGAACGAAGGTGGGCTCTCCGGCGATGGCCCTGACGGCCGTGCTCTTCCCTGGCGAATCTTAACCTCACCACTCCCCCACTTGGCTGCCGTAGGGACGTAGCCTTTCAGGCCTCACGCCGGGGAGCGGGTGCCGATCTGGCTGCCCACCCAGACGTACCCGTCGGACCAGATCTCGCGTTTCCAGATCGGCACTATCTCCTTGATCCGCTCTATGGCGTACCGGCTTGCCTCGAAGGCCGGGCCGCGCCGGGGCGAGGCGACCACGATCGCGACGCTGGGCTCGCCGGGGTCCACGCGCCCGAGCCGGTGTACGATCGAGACGTGCCCGACCTCCCATCGCTCCTCTATCTCCGCCCCGATCTCCTCTAGCTTCCGGTCGGCCATCGGCCGGTAAGCCTCGTACTCCAGGTACTCGACGCTCGCGCCGGAGCTCTCGTCTACTCGCGTCGTCCCGACGAAGGTCGCGACGGCCCCGCAGTCCGGACGGAAGGCCCCGGTGACGAGCGCCCCAACGTCTATGGGCTCCTCCACGATCCGGAACAACTACTATCCCCCCGAGACCGGCGGCAACACGGCCACCTCGTCGCCGGGCGAGACTTTGGCCTCCGCCCGGGCGTATTCGCCGTTGACGGCGAAGGCTAGAGTGTCGCGCATGGGCGCGAGGCCGGGATGCCGGTCCACGAGGGCGGGCCACAGGTCCCCGAGCGTCGTCTCTTCGCCCACGGACAGCTCCGTCTGGCGGGTCCCCGCCCGGTCCGCAGCGGCGCCGAAGAGCAGTACCTTTACGCCGTTCACGGGCTACTTCTCCTCTCCGGGTTCCGGGACGTATTCGGCGCCTACTATGACCTTCAATGCTTGCGGGACCACGACGAACTCGGCGGGCTCGTCGCCGATGACCTCGCCATCGACGGTGAACTCGAGTCCGGGCTGGGTCGTGACCTGTATCTCCCTGGCTTGCGTGTAGAAGACGCCTTCTTGGTCCAGGTAGTCCGAACCGACGAACGCCGTCGGACCGATCGTGAGGAGCTCTTTGAGCCCGATGTCTTCTATAACCACAACATCTAGAAGCCCGTCTTCGGGATTTGCTTTGGGGGCGGCGAGCCAGCCTCCGCCTGTGTAGCGGCAGTTGCCAATGGCCATGTTGACGGCCCGCACCCGGCGCTCTTCGCCGTCCAGGCGCAGCAGCGTCTCACGCACCTCGAAGTCGCGGGCGACGTCCAGGGAGGTCCGGAGGTAGGAGAGCTTACCCCATCTACTCTTCGTCTCCTCGTCGTTCTCCTCGGAGATCTGAGCGCCCAACCCGCCGGTCGCCACGTTGATAAAGAACCGCTCGCCAACTCCGGTAGACATGACGCGCGCCACGTCTAGGGTCCGAACACGGTTCTGTCGGATCACGTCCTCTGCCTCACCGGTGTTCTCAGGTATGGCCAGAGTCGCCGCGAAGTCGTTCCCCGTCCCGGCCGGCAGGAGAGCGAGCGTCACGCCCTCGGGGAAGCCGGCGTTGCCGAGCCCGTTGACAACGTCGTTGACGGTGCCGTCGCCCCCGATGACGATGAGCAGACCGTCGCGCAGCTCCCCGGCGGCCTCCTTCGCGTCCTCGGAGCCTTCGGTCTCCACCCAGTCCAGCTCGAAGCCGGAGAGCTCCTCACGCAACCGGTCGGGGTCGTACGTCCCGCCCCCGGAGGACGGGTTGACGATCACCCGCGCCCTGGTCTTCGAAGCCTCCATCGCTTAACCCTTCCTTGCCTTCACGTCGTCCGAGAGTTTACCCCGAACCACGCCGAGGCATGGCAAAGGGAAGATCAGGAAGCGCGTCGCCCGGAGCGTTCGGGCAACTCTTCCGGGCCGTCTTCGGACTCGACCCTGAAGAGGTGGACGCTCGGCAGCCAGACTTCGCGTCTGAACCCGCCGTCGAGCCTTACCACGGCGTCGCTCCCGTCGCCGGAGACGTAGCGGATCTCGCCGTGTCCGAAGGGCGAGGCGATGCGCTCCCCGACGGAGAGATCTGGCAAGAAAGCCTCCCGCAATGCGGCGACGTAGGCGAGCGCGAGCGAGCGCCCGAGGTGAGCCCCCTCGTCACGCCTGTCGGCGACCAGGATACCCGCGATGCGGTAGAGGTTCGCCCGGCTGACCTGCGAGATGAGGCATGCCCGGATCGTCTGTCGCACGAGCTGCCCCTCGAACTCCGAATACTCCTCGCCGCTCCTGCGGAGTATCGCCATCACCCGCGGATACGCCCGCTCGACGGCCTCCTCGACCGTCAACCCGTTGATCCCACGCGCGTAAACGTGCGGGTCGAGCCGCTCCTCATCCCGCCGCCGCGGGACGCTCAACCAATACTGACGCCTGCTGTTGTCGATCTCTGTCATGTACGAATTATACCGCGAAATAGCGCTTTGACACCGTATATTTCCCTGCAAAACTGGTATTTTGGTCGAGCAGTTTCGGTCCGCCGGCTACCCTCTCGGGGACATGCCCGGACCGGGGCGACGGAGGTACGGCCCCTCGGACAGGAGGATTTTGGCCGGCGTGCGTTGGCCCTCGAAGGGCGGGGTGCGCGACGCCGGGGAGCCGGACGTGGAGGGCAGCCGGGAGCAGCCGGTCATCGAGGCCGCCTTCGGGTAGGTTTGCGGCGAGTCTAGCTCTCCGGCGAGTCCAACTCGAGGTCCGAGCCTTCTTCGGCGGGGGGGTCTTCGCCGGCAGACGGCGGAGTATCTTCCGCCGGGACGTCCGGACTCGTCCCGGTAGGGTCGTCCGGGACGCCGGGTTCCGGCGCGTCCTCTTCCGGGGCCGTCGGAGTGCTCGGGTCCGGCGCGGCGGGGGGTTCTTCGGAGCCGGGCTCGGGCGCGTACTGCTCCGGGCTCGTTGGGGCGCTCGGGGCCGTGTTGGTGGGGGTCTCTCCGGTGGCGTACTGGTCGGCCTCGCGGTTTGCCGGAGAGCCCGTCCCGGCTGCTTGCCCGGAGGCCGGTGCGGCTGAGGAGCCCGCTCCGTAGCTCCCGGAGCCTTGCCCGCCGCGGGCAGCCCGGGCCGATTGGCCGACGGACTTCTGCTGGCCGCCACCGCCCTTGCTGGCCCTGGCGAACTTTCTGTCGCCCCCGCCCGCTTTCTGGGCCCTGTTGGCCTTCCTGTCTTCCTTGTTCGCCTTTTGGGCTTTATCGGACTTCCTGGCCTTCCTGTCGGTACCGTTCGTGGTCTCTTCCCCGGAGGTGGTCTCTGTCGTCTCGCGGGTCTCCTCGTTGGAGTCGGCGGTATCTTCCTGCAGGTTGGCGCGTAGCTTGCCGTCGTCTTCGGGGCCGCCGAAAGACGTGGCCAATGCCGTCCCGATCGCGATGAGTAGTACTGCTCCTATACCCACCAGAACGTACGGTGTCAGCAGTCGCCTCAAGATCCCTCCTTCGCGTATTCAACCCTCGTGCCGGACTGTACACTCCTGAATTCTGCTGCGCATCCTACCAGAGGATTATTTTGTCGCCCGAAAGTATGACGGCTATTGGGAAGGCCCTCGATCTCCACCGGGAATTTACGTGGCGTCCGTAAGCGCAGGACAATAATCGGATTAAGGAGGGCGAAGGAGTGGGTATGAGGGGCGGAAGGAAAAGGGTCCCGGCGGTAGGGAGACAGACGCGTTCGTCCGGTTTCGGGGGCGAGGTGATCGGGATCGGCAAAAAGGGGCGTGTAGAGTGAGCGACGCAAGCGCGAACAGGAGTACGGTCGAGAGCCGGGTTCCGGCCAGGATGGACCGGTTGCCGTGGAGCCGGTGGCACTGGTTGGTGATCGCCGCGTTGGGCATCGTTGGGCCACCACATGGCGGGCGACTGGCCGAGCTGCGAGACCTGGCCCGGAGCCGCGGGGTTCGCTGGTGGTTGTAGCGCCCTTCGAGGAGGAGAGCAGTCGAGAAAAATGGTTCGAAGTGTGTAGCCGGATCGTACAAGAAAACGCACGACGCGGCCTCGACGATATGCAACAATGGTCGGTGACCACGAGACCAACCCGTCGACGGGGATTCCCCGGGGCAGCATCTCGGCAAGAAGGAGGAAGAGAAGGTATGGGCATAAACCGCTGGAGCGGCATAGAGGATCGCAAGAGGAACGAGAAGGATGCCAAGGCGGGTGACGATGTCTCCGAGGAGAAGAAGGGGGACGCCTCCTACCGGATGGAGACCTCCGAGGAGCCGGCTGAGAACGAGGAGAAGCGCCGGGTTCGCGAAAAGCTCGAGGAGCGGGGAGAACAAGACTCCTAGGTTCTTCGGGGCATCACCCGTCTTCTGCCGAAGTCTCCCTCCCCGGCAGGACGTTGGAGGACCGCGCTTCTACGATAACGTCTGTACTCCCCGGTCGAGAAGGCGTCCGCAGTTTCATTGTCCCCGGGAACCCGAACTTTACGTCCCGATCACCGGCCGTAGTCCGGCTGACCGCCAGGAACCGGGCCGTTTCTCTTTGTTCAGGTTGCACTGGCGCTCCCGGCTGGTTCGTTAGAGTGGGTTTCCCTTCTCCATTTCTTGGGCTCGCACGAAGGCCTCGGCCGCGTCCCGGATCTTGTGCCGGCGCGTCTTGCCGGAGAAGTGTCCGACGAAGTCGTCGCGCATCACGCTGAGTTCCCCGTTCTCGCGGATGCCGCTGACGGAACGGTTCCCCTCCTCGTCCTCGTAGACCGCGAACTCGTCTATGCGCTCCTCCTCGATCTTCGCCCTGCCGTCGTCCCCGCGCGTCGCGTAGACGGCCCGCCATGCTCCTTGCGCGGGGGTAGTGCGCAGTATCCTTACGCCGCTCTGGCGCTCACTCACGTTCGGGGCTCCTTTCCGGCTTGCTATCGTAATCTACCTGCCCCGTCGTCTTGACGAGTGTATAGCCTCTCGTTGCTGCCCGTAGAAGAGGAGGAGATCCTACCCCCGAGGCGGCTTGCGGTCGAGGTCTCTTGCGCCGCGCAGTGTACTACCCGAGCCATGAGGTGCCCTACGGCGTTCGTGCGGGCGAAGAGGTTGGCCCGCGCCTAAGACTCCTGGACGAGCTTCCGGAAGGCTGCCCGTTGATCCGGCGTGCCCAGGACGCCGATCACGTCGTCCGCTTCGAAGGAGACCTCGGGTCCGGGATTCGGGAGCGCCTCGTCGCCGCGGACGATCGCCACCACGGAGGCGCCCGTCTTGCTCCTTATCCGGACCTCGCCGATGGTCTCTCCGACTATCGGGCCGTTCTCGGGGAGGCGGAACCACTCCGTCTCGATCATGCGCGAGGTCCTGTCCAGCTGCTGGAGGAGGTTCCCGTCGGTGGAGGCGCCGGCGACCGGGGCGTAGAGCTCCCGGCGAATCCTGTCGCTTATGCGTTGGATCTCGACGGCCCCCACCCCCAGGTGCGAGAGTGCCTGCCGGCCGAGCTCCAGCCCCGCCTCGAACTCCGGTTGCACCGCCTCGTAGACCCCGAGCCCACCGAGCTCCTCGAGCTGCTCCTGGCTCGCCGCGCGGGCGACGACGTGTACATTGGGGGCGATCCCGCGGACTCGCTCGACTACGAGCCGTGCCCCCGCCGGGTCGTGTACCGTGAGGATCACCAATCGCGCCTTTCCCACCCCAGCCGCCTCGAGCACCGGCTTCGCAGCCGCGTCGCCGAAGACCGCCGGGAACCCCTCTTCTCTCGCGGCCTCCGCCCGCTCCGGGTTCGCGTCTATCACCACGAAGCTCTGGTCGAGGTTGTCGAGCAACCGCGCCACGAAGGTCCCAACCCGCCCGTGTCCCGCGATCACTACGTGATTCTCGAGCCCCGTACTCGGCAGGTTGAAGGTGTTCATGGTCTCTTTGGGGAACCTCTCGCGCCACCGTCCGTAGAGAGCGGGCGCGAGACGCGTGGCGAACGGGGTGAGGGTCATGGTCACCACCGCCGTCGTCAGCACGATCGAGTACAGCTCTTCGGAGATGGCGCCCGAAGAGAGACCCTGGCGTGCGATCACGAAAGAGAACTCCCCGACCTGGAAAAGCCCGAGGCCCACGGCGAACGGCACGATGTTTCCGTATCCGAAAGTCCGGGTCAGCCCCCCGAAGATCAGGGCCTTCACGACGAAGACGAGCAGGACGACCAGCGCGATGGTCCCCGCCCGCTCCCAGAGGAACGCCGGGTCTATGAGCATCCCGACCGAGACGAAGAATAGCATGGCGAAGACGTCGCGCAGGGGGCCGACGTCCGCGAGGGCCTGGTGGCTGTAGTCCGACCGGGAGAGGACCATGCCGGCCACGAAGGCCCCGAAGGCGAAAGAGAGCCCGAAGAGGTAGGTCGCGTAGCCCACCCCGAGCCCTATGGCGACCACGGCGAGCAAGAACAGCTCGCGCGAGTTCTCGCCCGCGAGCCTGGCCATGAGCCACGGGAAGACCCGCGTGCCGAAGAGGGCCATCCCCGCGATAAAGATCGCCGCCTCCAGCGTCACGAGCCCGAGCCGGGGCAACCCCTCGCCCACGTTCCCGAGCTCGGGGAGCAGGATCGTGAGGGGCACCACCGCCAGGTCCTGCACGATGAGCATCCCGACGATGACGCGGCCCGACAGGGTGTCCGTGACGCCCTGCTCGGAGAGCGCCTTGAGTACGACGGCCGTGCTGGAGAGCGCCACGAGGGCCCCGAGCCACACCGACTCTTCCCAGCCGAGGCCGAGGACGAGCCGGCCTATCTCGTAGCCGAAGAGCGCCGTCAGCGCCATCTGGATAGGGGTGCCCACGAGCGCGACGCGCCGCACCGGAGCAAGCTCTTCGATGGGGAAGTTCAGCCCGATGGAGAAGAGCAAGAGCGCCACCCCGATCTCCGCCAGAAGCTCGACGTCGTGGACATCCCCGACCGTCGGTCCCCCGGTGTTGGGACCGACCAGGATGCCGGCCAGGATATAGCCTAGGATCAGGGGCAGACCCAGCCGCCGGGCGACGAGCCCGCCCAGAAAGGCCGCCACCAAAATCAGCGCTAGGTCGCCGGCGATACCCATGCGACCATTCTACTCGTGCAACCCGCAGGAGACGTCTCGAAGGATCACACGCCCGCGACTGCCCGTTCCTCCAAACGGCAGTCCTACCACCAATCCGGGTTTGCGCTGGCGCGGAACATGGTAACCCGGTAGTGTTGCGGGTGAATACGAGAGCGCCCGATCGGACGAAGGGGACGGCTCCGCCGGGATCTGACGAGCATGAGCGCCGCGAGAGAAACGAGCTTCTTCTACAGGGTCCGGCGTCGCCTCACCGCGGGGGGCGGTCGCCTCGGGACCAACGTCTGGCCGGTGGTCCAGACGTCGGTCGCCGCGAGCGTCGCGTACTTCCTGGCGACCGTCGTGCTCGGCAACGAGCAGCCTTTCTTCGCCCCGATCGCGGCGGTCATCTCTCTGGGCCTGACGCTCGGGCAGCGCGGGAGGCGCACGGTCGAGGTGGTCTTGGGGGTCGCCATCGGGCTGCTGATTGCGGACCTGGTGGTGTCCGTCATAGGTGTCGGCACGGTGCAGATCGGGGTGGTAGTGGCCCTGGCGATGGCGGCGGCGGTGTTCTTCTCGGAGAGGAACCTGTTCGTCAACCAGGCGGCGATCTCGGCGATCCTGGTTATAGTCTTGCAGCCCCCGGACGCCAGCTTCTCCCCCGACCGCTTCTTGAACGCCCTCGTAGGGGGAGCGGTGGCCCTGGCGATCAACCACCTCTTCCCGATAAACCCCGAACGCCTGGTCGAACGGACGGCGCGTCCGATCTTCGACGAGCTGGCCGCGGTGCTCGAGGAGGTGGCCGCCGCGCTCGAAGGGGGAGACCTCGAAGGGGCCCGGCGCGCGCTGCTCCGGGCCCGCGATATCGACGAGCGGGTGAGGGCGTTCAACGAATCCCTCACCGCCGGATACGAGACCGCCCGGCTCTCCCCGACGCGCCGCAGGTCCCTGGAGCACCTGGAGTTCTACTCGAACGCGAGCCTCAGGGTGGAGCTGGTCGTCATCAACGTGCGCGTCCTGGCCCGCGGCGCCGCCAACGCGGTCCGGCGGGGTGATGCGATACCCCCGGTCTTGCCGGAGGCCGTGCGCGACCTCTCGCGCGCGGTGAGGTCGCTCGCGGACTTTTTGGAGCGCCCCGGTCCGCCCGACGAGGCCCGTCGCTACGCCCTCGAAGCCGCCCGCGAAGCCACCGAGATACTCAAAGAGAGGCACGACCTCGCCACGAGCGTGCTCGTCGGCCAGATCCGCTCGGCGGCGGTGGACCTCTTGAGGAGCACCGGCATGGACCAGGCCACGGCCCTGCAAGCGCTCGAAGAGGCCGCGGGCCGCGCCTCGGAGATCGGGTGAGAGAGTTGCGGCCCGCCCCCGCTTTGTCCCGCCGGCGAGCAAACATAGGGAATGGTAGATCAGCGAGCCAGCCCAAAAGAATGCGAAGCCCGCGCGAGAAGACCCGGAGCGTCGTGGTAAGGCTACTCGAGCGCCACTACATGTGGAGCTCGGGCGATCTTATCTACGCGGAGGCGTTTGGATCGCGGCTGGCGAGGGAAGACACAGACCATCAAGCCCGGCGGCCCGCGGAGGTGGAGAAGCCTTCGTGGACTTCCCCCCTCCTAATGCCGCCGGGTCATTTCCTTTCTTCTGAACCCGGTGCAACCAGCGAAAGACGATACGATTATCCAGGAGGACCGCCCCCTCTAGTCGAAGCGAGGGTAAACTGTGAGGACGCGCAACGGGCAGGAGGCTTTTGGAGTGGATTCCGGAGAGTTCTTGGAGCGATTGAAGCGGGAGGTCATCGGGCACCCGGCGCTGGTGCACCCTTTTCTGGAGAGGTTCGGGGAGGGGGACGCGGGCGAAGAGGGGGTACGGACGTTCGCGGTCCAGTACTACCGCCACGTCCGGGTGAGCCGGCTGTACCTGGCCTCGCTCATCTCCAACTGTGGCCACGACGAGAAGCTCCAGCTTGCCCTGGCCGAGATCCTCTTCGACGAGTACGGTCACCTTAACCCCGACGAGACCCACCCGGCCCTCTACAGGCGCTTCCTATCCCGGAGATACAGCTCTACATAAGCGCCCACCGCGAGCTGACGCGCAACCCGGACGTGCGTCTGGGCCTTGGCGCTCTCGGTCCGGCGAGCGAGTGGCCGGTACCCCCGATCTACTTGCGCCTTACCGAAGGCTTGAAGAAGGCGACCGACCTCTCCAATGACGCTTTGGAGATCTTCACCAGCCACGTAACGATGGACGTCACCCACGCCCGCATCATGATGGAGGCCATCGCCCCCTACGCGGAAGATGAAGAGGGGCAGGAGAAGGTGCGTGAGGGCGCCATGCGCTCCCTGGACGCTCGCTCGGTGATGCTCGACGGGCTCTACAAAGTCGTCTACGGGGAGCCGGCTCCGCTCGTTCGTGACCACGTCCGCAGTACCGCCCCGTAGATGCCCGAGCTACCCGAGGTAGAGACCATAAAGGAGCATCTGCGCGAGCTGGTCGTGGGCTCGCTCATAACGCAGGTCGAGGTGCTCGATCCTGGCCTCGTGGAGCAGCCCTCGACCGAAGAGTTCGAGCGGGAGCTGGAGGGAGATTGGATCTCGGGGGCGCGCCGGCGGGCGAAGCACCTGATCGTCGAGCTCGACTCCGGAAACTTCCTGGTCTTCCAGTTAAAGATCGGGGGCCAACTCCTCCTCGTGCCGCCGGTCGAGGAGCCGAAGACGGCGCTCATGCTCGTGCTCCACCTGGACGGGGACCGGAGGCTGTTCTTGCGGGACGAGACGAGGTTCACCCGCGCACGCCTGCTGAATGCAGAAGAGCTGGAGGCGCGGCTCTCGACCCTCGGACCGGAGCCTCTGGAGGACGAATTCAAGAACAACGGTGTAAAATATTTGCAAGAGATCCTCTCTTCCCGCAGAGCCCAGATAAAGCCGCTGTTGCTTGACCAGAAGGTCGTCTCCGGCATAGGCAACATCTACGTCGACGAGATCCTCTACGACGCGAGGTTGCATCCTCGCCGCAAAGCCAATACGCTCTCCAGCGAGGAGTGGGGGAGGCTACACGCGGCGATCACCGAGAACCTCGCTGCGGGGGTCGAGCACCGGGGGACGACCGTGCGGTTGTACAAGGACGTGTTGAACCGTCCGGGCGAGCACCAGAACTACCTGCGGGTCTTCGAGAAGCAAGGTAAGCCCTGTCCGGGGTGCGAGGGCGAGGTTATTCGGGAGAAGGTTGGGGGGCGCCCGACGCACTTCTGTCCCTCCTGCCAGCTTGAGGAGTGGCGCGAGGGGGAACAAGAGTTAACATTAGGTTAGACCTACGGAAGGAGAAGCAGGGTGGCGGAAGATAACAAGTTCGACCTCGTGATCATCGGCAGCGGGAACGGCGGGTACATACCGGCGATCCGGGCGAGCCAGCTCGGGATGAGCGTGGCGCTCGTCGAGAAGGAGCAGAACCTGGGAGGGACGTGCCTGAACTGGGGTTGCATCCCGACCAAGGCCCTTCTCCACACCGCCGAGCTACTGAACGCGTTCAATCACAGTGAGGATTTCGGGATAGACGCCAACGGCGCCGAGCTCGACTACGAGCAGCTCGCCGAGTACAGGGACCGGGTGGTCGGCCGGTTGCAGAAGGGCGTTTCGGGCCTGATGCGAAAGAACAAGGTCCAGGTCTTTACCGGCGTGGGCAGCTTCGTCGAGCCGAAGAAGATAAAGGTGGAGGGCGAGGACGGAGAGACGCAGGAGCTGGAAGGCGAGAACATACTCATCGCCGCCGGCTCGGAAGTAAGAACGCTGCCGGGCCTCGATATAGACCACGAAAAAGTCATCTCCAGCGATGACATAGTGACGGCGAAAGACTACGCGAGCTCGGTCATCATCCTGGGGTCCGGGGCCGTGGGTACGGAGTTCGCCAGCATGTACAGTGACTACGGGACCGAGGTCACCATAGTCGAGGTCCTCGACAAGCTGCTCCCGGCCGAGGACCCGGACATCTCCGACGAGCTGCGCAAGCGGTTCGAGGAGCGGGGCATCAGGGTCATGACGGGCACGATGGCCGACCCCGAGAGCCTCGAGAAGACCGACGACGGGGTAAAAATCACGGTCTCTCCCGTCAGCGAGGGAAAGCAAGAGGAGGAAGAAGAGGAGGCCGACGAGGAGAGCACCTACGGTGGGGAGGCCGACCCGGCCGAAGAGGGCGCCGCCGAGGGCGGGGGCGAGACGCTGGAGGCCGATCAGATCCTGGTCGCCATCGGGCGCAAGACCGCGATCGAGGCTCTCAACCTGGACGCGACCTCGGTCGAAGTTAACGACGGCGGCGAGATCCAGGTGGACGAGTTCTACCGGACCGCCGAGGACGGCGTCTACGCCGCGGGCGACGTGATAGGAGGCTACTGGCTGGCCCACGCCGCCGGGCACGAGGGCATCGTCGCCGTCGAGCACATGGCCGGCGAGGACCCGATGCCGCTGGACCAGAACATGATCCCGCGCGTCACCTTCTGCCGCCCGGAGGTCGCCTCGTTCGGGTTGACGAAGCAGCAGGCCGAAGACGAGGGCTACGAGGTCAAGGAGTCGCAGTTCCCCTTCCTGGCTATCGGGAAGGCCCTGATCGAGGGCGAACCTAATGGCTTCGTGAAGGTAGTCGCCGACACGGAGACCGACCTCCTCTTAGGCATGCACGCCATAGGACCGAAGGTCACGGACCTCATAGCCGAAGGTGTCTTCGCCAAGCTGGTCGAGGGGACGCCGCAGGAGATAGGGATGGCCGTCCACGCCCACCCGAGCCTCTCCGAGGTGATGGGCGAGGCCGCCATGGCGGTCGACGGCCACGCGATTCATATATAGCTGGTCAGCTTTCAGCCGTCAGCTATCAGCTTCTATTCGCTTGGTCCACACGCCGGTGCGCTCTTGTACCGCCGCTGGATAGAAGCGCTACAAAACCGCGACGGCTTCGTATTTCGGGGCGGTGTTTCGTGTTGGGTCGGCTTGCTGACGGCTGAGAGCTGACGGCTGAAAGCTACAAATTCGATCCGGCCCGCGACGGTTTCGGCTTTCGCAACCCGATCCCCCGCCGCTCGCGGACCTCTCGCTAACCCCCGGCCTGCTTGCCGTGCTGCGCGAGTACCAGCTTCGGGTGGTTCTGGCGGCCGTGCGGGACTGGGTAGCTTCAAGAGGCGGGAGGTCGGAGCGCGTCCTCGCGCGGCTTCGCGCGGTGGGCACGGGTTCGGATCCACACGTCCTCTGTTTCGGGCCAGCGACCAACCGAAGGCTCCTTCACTGTCTCGCGCGGGCGCACGCCGTCGTGCCGTACCGGATCGAGGAGGAGCGGGTGTACGTCTACGACCCGAATCATCCGCGGGACCGGGAGAGGTTCGTGAAGTTCACCCACGGAGAGTTCGAGTACGACGGGTTCCGGTCGTGGGAGGGGTGGGGGATCACGCTCGTGCCCGGCGATGCTTTGCCGGGGAAGAGGACGGTGCGATCAACCAGAGACTAGCCCGTAGCCACGCACTCGTAACCTCCTTCGAAACTACTGGCCAGCACAAGCGATAGCGGCGTGCGAAAGAAGTAGCATTATCGGAGACTCGTTTGCTCTACCGTCGGAAAGTCCGCACCCTGGCAGTCGGTTGCCTGTAGAGAGAAGGCGGCCGGGCGGATGTAGTTCGGCGGGGAGCTATACGGATGCCCCCGAATACACGAGCACTCGCGCAGAGTAAGGTAGGGGCGGAAACGGGTACATTTCTTCCATGCCGCGAATCCTCATCGACAATCGCTACTCCCTCGGCGATCTCCTGGGTATCGGGGGGACGGCCGAGGTGTACCTGGCCCACGACGAGATCCTCGACCGGGACGTCGCGCTCAAGGTCCTCCGGAGCCAGCACGCCGAGAACGAGGAGTTTGTCAAACTCTTCAGGCGCGAGGCGAGGAGCGCCGCCGCTCTCAACCACCCCAACGTGGTCCCGGTCTACTATTGGGGACGCTCGGAGGACGGGAGATACTACATGACCATGGAGTACGTCTCCGGCGGCACCCTCAAGGATCGCGTCGGCGGCCCTCTCGATCCGAGCACCGTCATCGGGCTCGGTTTGCAGGTGGCCGACGCCTTGCGGTTTGCCCACGAGCAAGGGGTGATCCACCGGGACGTAAAACCCCACAACATCCTACTGACCGAGGCGGGTGACGCGAAAGTGGCCGACTTCGGGATCGCGCGGGCCGCCGCCGCGACCACGACCTCCCAGTCGAGCCCCTTCATGGGCACCGCGGGCTACTTGTCCCCCGAGCAGGCGAAGGGGGAAAGCGTAGGCCCGGCGAGCGACCTGTACTCCCTGGGCGTGGTCCTCTACGAGGCGCTGACCGGCGAACTCCCCTACAGCGCCGAGGACCCGGTCGCCCTCACCATGAAGCACGTACACGAGCTGCCGCGGTCCCCGAGGGAGGCGAACCCCGAGGTCTCGAAGGATCTAGCCGCCCTGGCCCTAAAGCTGCTGGCCAAGCGTCCCGAAGATCGCTACCCGAACGCGTCTGCCCTCGCGGAAGACCTCGAACGGGTGCGGTACGGGTTGCCCCCGGCCGTCGCGGCGTCGGAAGAGACGACCCAGAACATGGCCGCGCCACTGCTCCTGGGCCAGGAAAACCAGACGCGAAAGATTGCTGTCCAACCGCCCGTCGCGTCGAGGCCCGCCCGGGAACCCGAGCACGGTAGGAGAAGCTACGGTAGGCTGTTCGCCGTTCTGGCCGCGCTGCTCTTGGGCCTGGTCTTGCTCGGCGGCCTCGGCTGGGCTTTGTCGCCGAACTTCTAGAATCAGCGGAAGGAGGCGAAGGAACGTTTCCCCGTAGTCTGGCTCTATCGAGAAACGCGGTGAGACGCAGTATTAGCGTATATGCATCTCGGGCATTACCGCTCGTGCCGGTCTCCGCGTACCGGGCATCAGAGAGGACGGGGGGTGATCTTCTCAAACCGGGTAGACTGGCCATGAAACGGTAGGCGAGTGTAGCTGTAGGGAAGGCGGAAGGTGGAGCGGGGCGATGAGAGACCGTTGCTGGTGGAGACCTGGTTGGGGAACACGGTCTTCGTGGAGTACGTGGGCGGTCAGCCCCTAGAAGGTGAGGTTCTGCGCAGGATCGCCGCCGAGGATTCGACGGCCGATACCGCGCAGAGGGTCAAGACCAGCTTCCTGGTCCTCGAGAACTACAACCAGTACGGCATAGAAGTGCGGTTCCGCGGGGACGCGGAGCCCCACTTCTTGCCGTGGGGCGCGATACTGCGAATGGCCGAAGCCGAAGGGGGGACTCCGGAGGGCTCCGGAGAAGCCCCGCGCGAACGGACGGAGAGAACGCAAGAAGACGGTCCGCCGCGAGATCGAGGGGAGCTCATGGATCGGTTGGCCGACGCCCGGACCCCGTCCGAGCTGGCGAGCGCCAGGGCCGCCGCGGACGATTGGCTGGCAGCCAACCCCGGCGACGGCGACGTGCGCCTGGCGCGCGAACGCCTGGGGCCGTAACGTCGCCCGTGAGGATCACGCGCCAGTAGCCGTATCCCGACCCCTCCGTGGCACGCTGCTCTTCGGGCGTGCCGGATATCTGTAGCTTCGTGACCGGATCTTCGACGTGAGCAAAGGTCGCGGTGACGCTCTTTGCCCTGTCCCCATATAGGAAATCGAACGTGGCCTCTATCGTCTCGCCCGCGTGGTACTGCTGCGCGTTCATCGACCCGCCCTTCCCTTGCTTGTCTTCCTCCTCCGTCCCCTACGTTACCCTTCTTGGCGATAGAACACACGGTACGGCCCGCGCTGGGTGCGGTAGTATACGGCGGAAGACGGGAGATAGGAGAGAAGTGGCTCGCAGACAGGTCTCGCTCAAGGTGTTGGAGAACGGCGCGCAAACCTTCGTGGTGCGGCATCGGTGGGAGGACCGGCCAGTCCCCACGCCGCCGGACGGTGCGCCGGTGGAGTACCTGCCGTTCCGCCAGCAGAAGGGACTGCACGGCCGCCCCGAGTGGCTCAAGGCGAAGGCGCCCGCCGGTGAGGGATACAGGGATATAAAAGAGACCATGCGCGGTCTGAACCTCCACACCGTCTGCGAGGAGGCGCGCTGCCCGAACATAGGCGAGTGCTGGAACAACCGCACCGCGACGTTCATGATCCTGGGCAACATCTGCACCCGCTCGTGCGGCTTCTGCAACGTTCTGACGGGGAGGCCGACCGAGCTCGACCTCGACGAGCCGTACCGCGTCGCCGAGGCCACCGAAAAGATGGACCTCAAGCACGCCGTCATCACCAGCGTGAACCGCGACGAGCTCGAAGACGGCGGGGCCGCCGTCTTCGCCGAGACGATCCGGCAGATCCGCGAACGGGTCCCCGGCTGCGCCGTCGAGGTTCTTACCCCGGACTTCAAGGGCGACCACGACGCGATCCAGACGCTCATCGACGCCAGACCCGACACCTTCAATCACAACATCGAGACCGTCCCGCGCCTCTACCCTGCGGTGAGACCGCAGGCGAAGTACGCCCGCTCGCTCGAAGTCCTGCGCTACGTCAAGGAGATAAACCCCGATGGCCTGACGAAGAGCGGCTTCATGGTCGGCCTGGGAGAGGCCGAAGAGGAGCTCCACGAGACTATGCGCGACCTGCGCGACCACGACGTGGACATCCTGACCATCGGCCAGTACCTGAGGCCGTCGGAGAACCACCTGCCGATGAGCCGCTACTATGCTCCACAGGAGTTTGCGAGCCTGCGCAAGTACGGCTTCGAACTCGGCTTCAAGCACGTCGAGAGCGGACCGCTGGTGCGCAGCTCCTACCACGCCCACGAACAGACCGAGGACGCGCGCTCCGCGGGCTCCGCGAGCGGCGCCGCCGACGGGATGGGTGCCGGCTCTTAACAAGGCGGGGCTTGAGATCGGGCAATGAGGCTCGTTTTCCGGGTGCATGCCATCGAGCGCATGTTCCGGCGTAGGATAGATGAAGAGGACGTCCGGCACGTGATAAACAACGGCGAGACCATCGAGAGCTATCCGACGGATACGCCCTATCCCAGTCGCCTCGTACTCGGTTGGCGCGGCTCGAGACCCATCCACGTAGTCGCAGCAGAGAGCAGCGAAAGCGGGGAGATATTCGTAGTAACGGTTTATGAGCCAGACCCGAATCTGTGGGAGCCGGGGTTTAGGAGGAAGAAGTCTTGAAGTGCGTCATCTGCAAACAAGGAGAAACCCGAAAGGGCACGGCCACAGTCACCCTGGAACGGGACGACATGGTCCTCGTGTTCAAGAGGGTTCCGGCCGAGGTATGCGAAGTATGTGGCGAGGAGTACGTTGATGAGCAGATCACCACTCATCTTCTGAAGACTGCCGAGGAGGCTTTCGAGGCCGGGGTGCAAGTAGATGTCCGAGAGTACGTTGCAGCGTGAGCCAGTGGGCTTAGAGAAGCCCTTCTCTGAGGAGACAAGCTTCGATGTCCGCCGTCTTCCTGGTCTGACGCCTTACGCGGAGGGATGGGAACTGCAGAGGGCGCTCGTCAGGCTGCGCAGGGGGGGTGGGATCCCGGACACGCTCGTCCTGCTGGAGCACTCGCCGGTCTACACCGTCGGCCGGGCGGCGAAAGACTCCTCGAACCTCGGGGCGGGGGAGGAGTACCTCAAATCTCTAGGAGCGGAGGTCTTCTGGAGCGACCGGGGTGGAGACGCGACCTTTCACGGACCGGGGCAGTTGGTGGGGTACCCGATCCTGCGCCTCAAGGAGCTCGACACCCACAAGTACCTGAGGGACCTCGAAGAGCTCGTCATCCTGGTCCTCTCGGACTACGGGCTCGAGGCGGACCGTCATCCAGAGTACACGGGCGTGTGGGTGAACGGAAACAAGATCGCCGCCATCGGCGTGAAGTTCTCCAGTGGGCGAATAACCTCCCACGGCTTCGCCCTCAACGTAACGACCGACCTCTCGTGGTTCGACCGGATCACGCCGTGCGGCATCAGAGAATACGGGGTGACGAGCCTCCAGAGAGAGCTGTCCGCTGAAGTCCCGCTCCCGGAGGTCGAGGAGAGGATCGTGGGGCGCTTCGGGGAGTTGTTCGGCTGATTCTCCGTTCCCCTCGTCGGGTAAAGAGCGGCGCTGGGACAGCGTAAGACGCGCGAGATAAGGAGCAACAGAGCATGCTCAAGGGCGTAGCGAACATCTGGATGCCGGTTCAGGACATCGAGCGGGCGGTCGATTTGTACGAGAATATCCTCGGCCTGCCGATGGTAAAGAGGGACGGGTCGTGGGCCGAGGTCGACGCCAATGGGGTGACGGTCGGTCTCAACGGCCGCGAGCCCGAGGGCGCGGAGGCGGAGGGCGGACCGGTTCTGACCTTCCAGCCGGAAGGAAGGCTCGAAGAGACGGTCGACGACCTCAAAGGGCGTGGCGTAACGTTCCCGGCGGAGATCTCCGAGCACGACTGGGGCCGGATGGCGACCTTCAAGGACACAGAGGGCAACGACATCCAGCTCTACGAGCCCCCGCGAAGCTAGGCGTATAGAACCGCCCCCGAAGTCTTACTGTGGGGCGAATGAGCAAGCATTTTACCGGCGGCACGCGGACCGGAGCCCTTACAAAAGCCCCAGGTATTGCCAGGGACTCATCGTTTTCCTAAAGCCGCCCGCCTACCCCTCAGATCGACCCCAGGGATCAACCCGGTGTGCTGAATCGTCGCCATTAACGGCAGAGCCGTGATCATACTTTCGGTCGGTCTGAATCATACTTTCGGAGGATGCGTGCTCCGAATCGGAGCGGGAGAATTCCCCCAAACCGCCAGATGGACGGCGAAGAGTGAGGAGGAAGAATAGGATAATCAGACGTAATCCTGGCGATGGGGAGTTGCGGCCTGGACGCGCGATGGTGCTGCTCGAATGTTAACGAGACTAAACGCATAAAAATGGTCTAAGGACCGCTATTGCCTAGTCCTCTGATATCCGCTAATAGTACGCGCGAAAGGTGTCGTGCAGAAATGTCAAGGCTCTTTACGGCAAAGGGTGATGCGATGTAATACCGAATCCGGGTGAACAGTTCTCGGAGCATCATGCCGCCTGGGGCCACCAGTGGTAGTTGGTGAGGTCCCTGATGGCCTCGGCCTGATCGAGCAACTCGACGCACCGCTCCACCAGG
>JAIVIG010000219.1 GCA_020200675.1 Actinomycetota bacterium | reverse complement strand
GTACCCCTTACTCGACGCTTCTACACCACCGTCGCGCCGGCGGCCCGGCGGCAAGGAGTCTCGCGCATCGGGGCGAACCGGATGCGTGTCTATCAATACTCAGAGTCGCCCTCGTCGGCGGCGGGCCGCCGAACTTCGTCGTCTTGTTTGCGGCTGATTCGACCTCTTAGTCCGCAACGCGCACTGTGTCCATCCCCATCGCCTCGATCTGCGCGTCTGTGGGCGCGACGCCGAGGAACTCGCCCTCGTGCGTGCCGCTTATCACCCAGCAGAAGGCTACCTTGTCCCCTTCTCGTACGCTGTCCGCCTCCGCTATGCGGAGGTCGGGGAAAGCCTCCCCCATCACGGCGATGATCCCATCCTTGATCCGCTCCGGGTCGAGCGCCGGTCCGGCGAACGGGTGGTAGCCGACCCACGCCTCGTCGATCCGGCCGCTCAAAACGCGGTCGAACTCTATGCCGCTCACGGTCACCTCCTCGCCGGTAGGGGCGATACCCACGAACTCGCCGTGTTGGGTCTCTCGCAACGCCCCGCTGGTGACTACCGTATCTCCTTCGGATACCTGATCCTCGACGGCGAAGCGGACATTGGAGAAGGCAGCGCGGTATGCGGTGACGTACCGCTTTACGCCTTCGAGGCCGTGCACATCATGGGGGAAGCTGGGATCGTGGAGGTTGTAGTTGCGAGCGAACAGCTCGTCTGCCCATTCGAGGTTCCCACGGGAGAGGACGTCGTCGAGCCACCGGCGGATCAGGGCTTTGTTCTTCTCAAGCATGCAGCGTGCTTTCCTTCTTCCTTCTCCGGACGGGTCAATCGACCCCCTGGCTCGTATCACCTCGCGGGTGCCGGCCCTCAGCCTGTCCTCAAGGTCGCTGCCGGGCTTGGCGTAGGCCCACCAGCTTACAGCGGCGGACGACACAATCGGCGGCCTCCGGGGAGGGGCAGCTACCCACAAGCTTTGCCCGGCTCGCCGGGACACCACGAGAAGCCTGCCCAGCGGCTGACTTCTTCCGGGCTATCGTCGTTGGCGCTCGCGCGGGAGATTCTTGATCTCCTTGACCCGCTGCTCGAACTCCCGTGCCGAGCCAGAATTCTCGAACGCCCAAGCGAGGTCTTTTATGTTCTGTTCGTTCGATCTCACAAGTACCAGCGCCTGCTTGAGGGGCATGTCTTCGAACGCGGCAACCGCCAGCGCCGTGACGTCAAGTGGCTCGGTGACCCCGGCCTTTTGGCACATGGCGTACATCCGGGCCGCCTTAACGAGCTGTTCCTTGAACTCGCGTACCCTGATCTTATCGCCGCTCGTGTCACCGGCCATTTTGCTCCTCTCCAGGAAAGCACTCTGGTTTCTCCGACGAGCCAAGAGAAGCCAGGAATGCGAACCAGCTATCAGACACGGCTCGCGCCCGATAGAGTCTATCTTACCTGTCCCTTATTTCTTTGCGTTGATGGTCCATTTCTTCCTAGCTGTCCTGCGCCCTCTGCCGGCGTCCCCAAGCTCGGCCAAAATCGTCCCGCTTATCATCTCGCCACTGCCATAATGGCCCATGAGCGCCTTACACTCTGTCAGAGAGCGGGTGAACGAGCGGATCTTTTTCTCGACTTCACGTACTGTCTTGATATCGAGTTCCGAGGAGCCTCGTCCCGAGCGTGTTGAACCCCTCGTCCATGGTCTGCTCGAAGGTGTTCCCCAGCTCGTCCCTTGCCAAGCTCACCAGCCGCCCTTGCTCATCCACGTACTCATCCACCACCGGCAAGTCGGCGACGGTGCCGACCACATCCTCGTCCACGATGTCCCCGTTCTCGTCGTGGGTGGTCTCGAAAATCCAGCCGGATTCGTCCACGCTGCGCCGGGTTGTCCGTCCGCCTTCGTCGGTATCGCCCGTGGCGCGATCTACGGGCCGTCCGCTTAGCCTCTTGACCAGTTCGCTCTCCTGTCCCCTCTCTCTCGCGTCCTCAATGGCGATTCGAAGCGCCGCCTCGGCAATCTCGGACCTGGAAGGGCGAACATCTCCCTCTAGCTCGAACCGGAGCCTCTCCAGTTCGGCGCCGAGCTGTTTGGAGAGGTTGAAGGTGATGCCCACCCGCTCCGGCCTCTCGTCCCAGAAGACGACGGCGCCAGGCGACCCGCGAGACTCCGAAACAGTTTGTTTCTCGTCGGCGGCTTCGAAGCTCTCGCTCAAGATGGTTCCCATGAGGTCTTGCGGCACTCTTCTCTTACCCATGCCCTCGTTCACCCCCTTTTGCAAGCCGCTCTGCTAGACGGGCATAATCGGCGGCCCCGTTGCTCCTTTTCGCGTACTCGAAGATATTCTGACCGAAGCCCGGCGCTTCCGAGAGCTTCGAGTTGTAACGTACGGTCGGCCAGACAGCATCGGGGAAGTGGCGTTCCAGCTGTTCCAGGATCTCGGCGCTTTTCTTCACCCGGCCGTCGTAGAACGTGGGGATGATGCCCCGTACGAGCAGACCATCCCGGTAGCGCTGCACCTCCTTCACGCGGCCCAGGA
>JAIVIG010000023.1 GCA_020200675.1 Actinomycetota bacterium | reverse complement strand
GCGTAAGTCCTACTCTATTCTTCCCAAAAGGGATGGGTGTAACCAAGATCGCTCAAGACTTGCCGGAGCTCCAGCATCGCCGTGTAGGTCGGCAGGACGTAGAGCGTCTCGCCCGGGGGCGTAGCATCGAGAGCCTGCAGTAGTGCCTCCTTGCGATCCGGCACCACGCTGCGCACCGGGAGCTCGGCGTACTTGAGACGTACGCTCATGTCCTCGGCACGGATGCCGCTGACGTGGAACCCTGCCGGGGCAGCCCCTGCGTTCGCAAGCATCTCGAAGTCCACGTCCCAGAGCCAGGAGACGTCCCGTCCGTCGGCGTGGTTGTCGTTTATGGCGATGAGGACGTGCCTGGCGCTCGTGGCCCCGGCCTCGCCGGCGGGGCTCGCGACGAAGGTGCGCAGGATCTCGTTGAACCCGACCGGGTTCTTGATGAGGAGCAGGAAGACCTCCTTCTCCCCCGCCCGCACCCTCTCGACCCGCCCGAAAGCCCCGCCGAACTCCGCTAGACCTCGGAGAATCACCTCCGTCTTTATCCCGGCCTCGCCGGCGACCGCCGCCGCCGCCAGGGCGTTGTACACGTTGTAGAGCCCCGGAAGCCCGACGCGCGCCTCGTGCTCCCCCTCGGGCGTCGTGAGTAGGAAGTTCGTGCCCCTGGGTCCGTCCATCCGGACGTGCGTCGCCCTGTAGACGGGCTCGGGACGGACGAAGGAGCAGTTCGGGCACCGGTAGACACCCATGTGCCCGAAGTAGACGGCGTCGTAGCGGAGCGCGGTTCCGCAGACCGGGCAATCTTTGGAGTCGGCGATGTGCTGGAGAGAGCCGGTGTCGAGGGCTGGGTCCTCCACCCCGAAATAGACCGGCCTCTCGACGCCCCTCCCGAGGCTCGCGACGAGCGGGTCGTCGGCGTTCAAGACGACGGTACCGTCCGAGGGTAGATTCGGGAACGCCGAGGCGATGACCTTGGCGGTGTAGGCGAGCTCCCCATAGCGGTCGAGCTGGTCGCGGAACAGGTTCAGAACGGCTAGCAAAAAGATCTCCGCCTCCGAAGCGACCTTCGGCACGCTCGCCTCGTCGACCTCGAAGAGCCCCATCTCCGAGGCGGGACTCCCCAAAAGAGACGAGTCCGAGACGAGCGCGGCGGTCACACCCGTGACGAGGTTCGCGCCGGTCGAATTGTTCACCGCCTCGACGCCGGCGGTCTGGAGGATCTTCGAGACCATCCGGGTAGTTGTCGTCTTGCCGTTCGTGCCCGTGATCGCCACGGACCCGCGCGCGAGCTTGCGCGAGAGCTTCGCGAGGACCTTCGGGTCGATCCTGCGGGCCAACACGCCCGGGTAAGTAGTGCCCCCGCCCCTCTTCAGCGTCCGGCTCGCGAGCTGCGCCGCACGAGCGGCGAGAACTGCGGCCGAGAGTCGGGGATCGAGGCGTTTACTCATGGTGAAAGTTTATACCAGCGAGGTAATCCTCTTCCGGTCCCAAGCTCCTCGTGTTCTTCTCGTCCGCTCGTGCTGCGGACCACGTCTCTTGCGTTTACAACGCGCGAGCGACCACGACCATAGCGAACGCCGTAGGGTGACCGGAGAATATGCGCCTCCGACGAGCAGAGAACCTTTATCGTTCTGCACGTACCTACCTTCACACTCCTCTTGACTACCGCCTTCTAAAGCCGCTATACACAAGAAGAAGCCAAAGAAGATCAGAAGCGACCGCTATAACTCAAAGCGGCGTGCTTCCCGGCGGACCGAAAAGAGCGGCGCGAACGGCTTCGGCAACGCCGTGGCTCGGACCTCTGGCCATTCGTCCAGGTGGCGTTGCTTGCGGAATACGGTAAAAATCTCATATGGAGATCTTCGAGAACCCGTCCGCGGGCTCGCGCCTCGTGCCCGCCGCCTGCTCTCCAGCCGCGCGTGGTCCCGGGCCCTTCCCGAAGGCCGACGGGCGCTTCGCCCCGAGCCCCACCGGCCCGCTACACCTCGGCAACCTGCGTACCGCCCTCCTCGCCTGGCTGTTTGCACGTTCGGCGGGGGCACGCTTTCTCGTGCGCGTGGAGGATCTGGATCGCTCGCGCGTCCGCCCGGACGTGGAGGAGGCCCAACTCGCCGACCTCCGAGCCATAGGGCTCGATTGGGACGGCCTCATCGTACGCCAGTCCGAGCGCATCTTCCTCTACGAGGAAGCCATCGCCCGCCTCGACTCCGACGGCCACCTCTACCCCTGCTACTGCACGCGGGCCGAGATCCGGGCCTCGGCCTCCGCGCCGCACGGTATTCCCGCCGCCGACCGCTACCCCGGCACCTGTCGCGAGCTCACAGCGACCGAGCGCGCCGAACGTGAGGCGGCCGGACGACCGCCCGCCCTCAGGGTGCGGGCGGAGGGCGCGCGCGTGGCCTTCGAGGACCGCCTGCTCGGCCATTACGAGGAGGAGGTAGACGACTTCGTCGTCCGCCGCAACGACGGCGCACCCGCCTATCAGCTCGCCGTGACGGTCGACGATGCCGCCCAGGAAATAGGCGAGGTGGCGCGGGGCGCCGACCTCGTCGACTCCACCCCTCGCCAGCTCCTGCTCGCCCACCTGCTCGGCCTGCCCGCGGTGCCCCGTTACGCCCACGTGCCGCTCGTGCTGGGACCCGACGGACGGCGCCTGGCCAAACGCCACGGCGCGGTCACGCTTGCCGAGCATAGCGCCCTCGGTGAGAGGCCTGGGGAGATCCTCGGTTGGATGGCCCGCTCTTTGGGCCTGGCCGAGCTCGGGGAGGCGCCGCTCCCCGCCGACCTGCTCGCGCGCTTCGCCCCCGACCGCCTACCGCTCGAACCGACCGTCTGGCCTCCGGAGCAGCCACGAACGGCACCCCCAAGACTCACGGCCATAGTCAAAACCGTGCCCGGATCGGCAGACAGCGAAGACTAGGACGCGGGCCGGATCACCGTAGGCGACACGCGTTGCCAGGGCCAGGCTCACCAACAGGATGCGGCCCGGCAGAGGACCGTATGTTCCCGCCCACGCGTGCCATTCGCGAGTTACTGCTAGCCGTGCGCGCGAGAAGTTGCTGTAAATCTCTCCCGCAGCCCGTGGTGCCTCCGGGAACGGCCCGCTTGCAAAGACCTGGCCGTTCGTCCAGGTGTCTCGCTCCCCGGAGTGCGGTAAAAATAGCGCATGGAAATTTTCGAGAATTTATCTGCGAGTTCCCGCCAGGAGCCCGAGGAGCTAGATTCCTACTCCCAGACCGTTCGCGACGTTACAGAGCGACTGAGTCCGGCGGTTGTCTCCGTCGGTTCCGCGAACGGGCGTGGCGGCGGGAGCGGGGTAATCCTGGGTACGGGCGGGGGAGCAGCGACTGCCGTGACCAACAGCCACGTCGTGCGCGGTCTTACCGCCGCTGGCGGTGGGCAAGGCGGTAGGCAAGGCAGCGGGACCGATAGAGGAGGATTGCGAGTGACGCTGGCCGACGGCGCGCAGACGAGCGTCGAGGTCTTGGGGGATGATCCGTCGAGCGACCTGGCGGCGATACGTTTCGAGCCCGAAGTGGAGCCGGCGGTGGCGCCTCTGGGGGAGGCAGGTAACCTGGTCGTGGGGCAGCTCGTCGTAGCGATCGGGAGCCCTTTGGGGTTCCAGCGCACCGTGACGACGGGGGTGGTGAGCGCCCTGGGGCGCTCCATCCGGGGCGCCAGCGGGCGCCTCATAGAGAACGTCGTCCAGACAGACACGGCGATCAACCCGGGCAACTCGGGAGGACCCCTGGCGGACACCCACGGGAGGGTCGTCGGGATCAACACGGCGATCATCGGTGGCGCCCAGGGGATAGGCTTCGCCGTGCCGGTCTCGGCGACCTTCCGGCGCGTCGTCTTCGCACTCGTAACCGAGGGGCGCGTCCGGCGGGCCTTTCTCGGGGTGATGGTGCAGAGTCGCCAGGCGCGCGGCGGCGCCTTAGGCGGAGCACAGGTCGAGAACGTCGCGCCCAACAGCCCCGCAGACAGGGCGGGTTTGCGGAGGGGCGACTTGATCGTCGGCATCGGCGAGAACCCAGTGCGCTCCACCGACGACCTCTTGAACCTCCTGGACGAGTCAGCGATAGGACGTGACACCGAGCTACGGGTGCGGCGCGGCAAGAATGAGTTGACCCTGAACGTCAGGCCCGAGGAACAGCCTGCAGAATAGTTGTCAGTTGTTAGTTTTCAGTTGTCAGTTAAGAGCCGGTTATCGGCCTACCAAGAGGAGAAATCCGAACATGACGAGCCGGACTCACTCGACACAAGGGTCGCGAGGCGAACACCTGGCGGCTGGACCCGAGAGAAACTGACAACTGAAAACTGATAACTAAAAACGCCGACCGAAGGGAGGCAAATGCCCGACGTAACGCTGTTGGTACGCGGCCTCGCGGAGACTGGAGATTCCGAACGCCTGGAGAAGGCGGTGTCGCGATTAGGGTTCGTCGAGGCGGTCAACGCCGACTCGGTGAAGGAGCTTCTGGCCGTCTCCTACGAGGGCGGGGAGGCGGAGCTCGGCCGGATCGAGCAGGCCGTGCGGGACGCGGGCTACGAGTTCGAGCCCACGCCCGGCGCGCAGAATGCGGGAGGCTAGCTTGAATGAAACCTCCCTCTCTCCGGCCGAGGCGGCGCGCCTCTTGGGCATCTCCGAGGAGGAGGCCGGCAAGCTCGCCCATCCCGATGGCCGCGTTCCGCTGGAGGCTCTTCGCGAGTACGCTGGCGCGACGGTGCTGGAGTTGGCGCGGGAACTGGCCCGCGCCCGGGAGGAGACCGGCCGCCTCTCGGGCCAGCTCAAGGAGGTTCGGGCGACGAACTTGAGGCTCCAGAAGGAGGCCAAGGAGGGCGTGGATGAGCGCCGCAGGCTCACGGAGGAGGTCCTGGAGCTCCGGGCGGCGGCCGAGGAACGCCTGATGCTCATGGAGCGCATAGAGCGCATCGCCAACATCGAGCAGACGCTCGCGGAATCCGAGTCGGAGCTCGAGAGGTTGCGAAGCAGAAACCTTCTGGCCCGACTATTAAACCGCGGCTAGAGGAGACTACCGGGCAAAGACCGGTGTGGCCGCCGGTACTCTCGGAGGAGGTCTTAGTGGACCCGCCCGGCCTTCCCCGTCTGTCTTCTAGCCCACAACCAGGCGAACAGGAGGAAGGCGGCGACGGAGATGGCGGCGATGATCAACTCGAAGCCCTCGTAGGGTTCGAGGTACTCGTGGAGGAACACGTCCGCGAAGAGCATCTCCACGGCCAGGTACACGAGGAGCCCGGCTCCGGCGTAGATCAGCGCGGGGAACCGGTCCAGTAGGGAGGTCAGCAGCGCGGCCCCGAAGACGACGAGCGGCACCGTCGTCGCGAGGCCGATGATCAGGAGCCAGAAGTTGACCTCCCCACCAATCCTCGCAGCCTGGACCAACGCTATCACGTTGTCCAGCGACATCACGGCATCGGCGACGATGATGATCCTGATCGCGTGCCACGCGCTCGTCCCGGCCTTGACCTTGTCTCCTTCGTCCTCTCCTTCGTCGTGGATCAACTTCCAGGCGATCCAGATCAGCAAGAGCCCACCCACCAGCTGCAGAAACGGCACAGCGAACAGGTAGGTGACCACGGCCGCGAAGATGAGCCGCAACACGACCGCCCCGACGGCGCCCCAGACGATCGCTTGCCGGCGCTGGACGCCTTCGAGCGTGCGGGCGGCCATGGCAATCACCACGGCGTTGTCGCCAGAAAGGACCAGGTTGGTGAAGAGCACCAACAAAAGCCCGACGAAGAAGTCTCCGTTAAGAAATTCTGGCAAAGTCAGCACTACCCTTCTCGAACAACCGCGCTATTCTACAGTCTCTTGTTCCGTGTACCGTATGCGACTCCAGGATCCAGCAACTTACGCGCGCCTTCCCCGGTAACCGAAGTCGTCTCTTCGTCAGAGCGTACCAACGCCTTTGCCGTTTGTCAGATTGTTGATGACCAACTTCTCACTTTTTATCTAGTTTCCCCATCTTTTCTATAGACAAAAGACCTTAATAGCTTGGGACTGAGACGTCAAGTAGACGGGGCTGGCGGTTCGTTGCGCCTGAAGGTTGCGGGAGGACGGCGCGTTGCTTTAGCCCGGGATCTAGAGGGCAAGCTGGTAGATCGCCACACCCAGGAACGCGGCGTACAGGAGGCCGCCGCCCAGGAGGAGGCTCGCCCGCAGCCCGCCCTTGCTCAAGAGCATCGCGATTATGAGTGCGCCACCGAGGAGGGCCAGCCCCGCGGAGAGGGCGTTGAGATAGTCCAGGCTCCACGAGGTGAATACCAGGCCCAGAGAGACCGGTATGGTGCTCTGAAAGACCATCGCCCCGGTTATGTTGCCGATGGCCAGGGTGTCCTTGTTGTCCCGCAGCCAGATCACCGAGTTGAACTTCTCCGGCAACTCCGTGGCCAAAGGCGCCAACACCAGCGAGATCAGTCCAGCCGGTATCCCTATAGCCTCCGAGCCGCCCTGCACGGCCTCGACGAAGTAGTGCGCCCCCAACGCCATCACCACGAGCGAACCTATAACCTGCGCCACGACGACCCAGGTCGGCGCCTCCCCGAAACGGGACTCGGGCCAGAGGGTGAGGTCGTCCGGCACGTCCTCGAGGCCCTCCCCCCCGGCGATCACCGTCCGCACGACGTGGACCACATACGCCACGACCAGCCCCACCGCCACGGCCACCATTACGAAGAACGGCACCGGGAAGAAACTGTTCACCACGCCGACCCCGGCGGCCAGTCCGAAGCAGAGGAAGAAGAAAACCATGTCCCGCCTGACGGTCCTCCTGTCTACGTTTAGCCCCGTCCCCGTCTCCCGGCGCTCCTTGTAGAATATGGCCGCCGCACCGACGACGAACGCCGCGAGCGTCGCCAGGAGGAACGGAGCCCCCAGAATAGCGCCCACGCCTATCTCACCGCTCGCAGCGGGATCGCCGCCGAGGATCAAGGCGCCAAGGATGGCGACTATGGGGATCATGGTCTCCGGCAGCGCGGTGCCGACCGCCGCGAGCACGCTACCCACCGCTCCCTGCCCGAGGTTCATCCGGTCGCCCAGCATCTCGATGGAGTTCGTAAAGAGCGCGGCCGCGACGAGGATCCCAACGATGGAGAGAACCAACTCTATAATCGTCGCCAAAAGGTTCCTTTCGTCGGGTCGCCTGTCCCGTGACGCAGTGTTTCCTACCCCCCTGCGAAGCAGGATACACTATTGCCCGATGCGCAAGCCCCCGAAAGACCTGGACGAAACGCTGGCCGCCGTCGCGCGCGGCACGCTCTCGCCCTCCGAGGCCGCCGAACGCCTGAGACGGGGCGAGGTCCGCTACCTCGACGAGTTCGCCGCCCTGGATCTGGGCCGCGCGGCCCGCAAGGGCGTCCCCGAGATCGTCTACGCCCCCGGCAAGACCGCGGCCCAAATCGCGAAGATCTGCGCCTCCGTCCTCGAACACTCGGAGCGAGTGATCGTCAGCGGTACCAATTCCGAGCAAGAAAGCCTCCTGCGCGAGACGCTACGCGAGACGCTCCCCAACATCCCCATAAGGAGCGCCGGCAGAGCTCTCGTCGCCGGCCCGGGGGAGACCGCGCCGACCGGTGGGCGCGTCGTCGCCATAAGCGCCGGCACCTCCGACCTCCCCGTTCTCGAGGAAGCGGTCGCGGTGGCCCGGGAGATGGGCGTCTCCGTAGAGAGCTTCCACGACGTCGGCGTGGCGGGCATCCACCGCCTCGCCGCCCCCCTCGAAGAGATGCGCGCCTTCGACCCCGACTGCGTCGTAGTCGCCGCCGGCATGGAAGGAGCACTGCCGAGCGTGGTCTCGGCCCTCGTCGCCGTGCCGGTCGTGGGCCTCCCGACCTCGACCGGTTACGGCCTCGGCGGTGACGGCACCGCCGCCATCCTCGGGATGCTACAGAGCTGCTCCCCGGGCCTCTCGGTCGTCAACGTGGACAACGGCGTTGGCGCCGGCGTAGCCGCCGCCCTCGTAGCCAACCGCGCCGCCTACCGCCGCGAACACCGCAGCAGCGACCACTCGGCTGACCGCAACCGGGGCAGTGGTAGTACCCCCGGCGCCGGACGCTAGACGGGTCGATGCGGGCCTTCGTCGCCGTCTTTCCGCCGCCGGAGGTACGAAGAGAAACGCTCGCATGGGTCAGGCGCCTGCCTTCGGACGACCGGGTTCGGTGGACCAGACCGGAGAACGTCCATCTGACCTTGAAGTTCCTGGGTGACATCCGGGCCGAGGCCCTGGACGACATCCGCGCCGCTCTGGGGGAGGTCTGCGCGGAGCACGCCCCCTTCGACGCGGCGTTGGCGGAGCTCGGAGCCTTCCCTTCAGCGCGGCGTGCCAAAATCTTGTGGATCGGCGTCGGCGCGGGCTCCGACCGGCTGCGCTCCCTCGCCGCGGACGTCGACGACGCCCTCGCCCCTTTGGGCTTCGAACGTGAGAAGCGCCCCTACATCCCACACCTGACGATCGGCCGCGTGCGGGGCCGTCCGTTGAACCTCGACCTTCCGTCCGGCGTAGAGGGAACCGAGTTTCGGGTCAGGCGAATCGAGCTGACGGAGAGCACGCTCGCCGCCGAAGGGGCCACCTACAGAACCATCGGGGACTTCGCCCTCGGGGGAAAACGTAGGATGGGGGGCTAGATGGCAACGAGGGGACCGATGTTCATCAGTACCCAGAGTAGTATCAGGATCATGATGACCATCATTATGAAGTTAGTCCCACTCATACCTGCCCTACGCCTTTCGACCGGGTACCGTTCTCCCGCGCAATTCTATCCTTCGGCCGGGCGGACTGCCAGGGCCTCTAGAGACAGTGGTTAAAGCTCGTTCTGGTAGAACACCCGCCTGAGCATCGGGAGCTCGTCTTGCTCGACGAGCCGTCGACGGAGGACGTGAAACTCCTCGACCTTCCCGGAGGCGAGCCGGACGTTGGGATCCGAGTGCGAGCGGAGCGCGAGGATGGGGTCGAGGTCGGCCTCGACGCTTATGCGCTCGAGCCCCCAGGCAGGCCGCGGCTCCTTGTAGAAGATCCTGCACTCGTAAGAGTCATCCACGAAGTCGTAAGAGACCAATATCATCTCCGGCCGCGTGGCCACGGCAGGCGGGACGCTCCGCAACCCGTACAACACCTTTCGACGCCTGTAGACCTCCCGCTGACACTCGTCGAGCACGATCTGCGCGAACTCTTCATCACCCTCGACCGCAGAGTAAGCCTCGTCGCGAGCCTCCTCGGCCGCCCGCACCCACCGCTCGACGCCCACCTGATCCAGGTGCGCCTCGCAGGTCGGACACCGAAATCCCCCGGATGTCACAACGGCTTGCAAGCCCCCCAGGTGCGGACAATTCTCCTCGATGCTCCCCATAGGCCCCACATTGTACTCTCTTCCAAAGAAAACGCGACCCTAACCTGGAGATTCAAGGCAGGTCATACCTGAACACGAGGTTTATTCCAGTACGTTTGGGACCCGTAGACGATGTCGCCGCGGAGCTCTTCGCATAGGGGCTCTATGAGCAAAAGGTCTACACCTACCGGTGGTTTGTTGGATATGGTAGTGGTGGGCTCGTACACGGAAGGAACGGTGTTTGCAGGGGCTTCTGGGAGCGATTTTATCGCCCTCTGAGGCTTGTTGGTGATCGCCGAGCGAGCCTG
>JAIVIG010000218.1 GCA_020200675.1 Actinomycetota bacterium | reverse complement strand
GTCCCGACCACGGCTGTGGATCGGCGGCAGGCAGATCGCTGCGACGACGCATCATGGGCGAGGCTCCTTTAACAGGTGCCATGATCATACGCCGGTAGCCGAAAACGGCCACTAAATCAGCGGCTTCCTAGTACTACTTCGTTAGTATTGCGGTATGCTGGTGGGCATGGACGACAGAACGAACATACCCGACGCCGTGCCCAAAGCTTCGACCGACCCCTTGCCTGAGATCTCCGCCTTCCTCGAGCCCGTCGCCCCGCTGTTTCGTCGCTCCCAGAGCCGCCACTCCCTGGAGCGCTACATAACCGGGCTCTTGACTGACCTGGATCGCAAGAACTGCGATACCATCGCCGCGGCGGTAGCCGGTACCTCCACCGAGCGCCTCCAACACTTGCTCACCGACGCCGACTGGGACTCGCTGGAACTGGACGCAGCCCGCGTGCGGTCCTTGAGCGCGAGTAGCCCCAAAGGTGGCGTCCTGGTGTTGGACGACACGAGCTTGCCCAAGCAGGGCAAGGCCTCCGTGGGAGTTGCCCGCCAGTACTGCGGGGCGTTGGGCAAGCGGGCCAACTGTCAGGTGGTGGTAAGCGCTCAGTACGTCGCAGACGAGCCCGAGAGCTCACGCCCGTTGCACTGGCCTGTGGGGGCGCAGCTGTACCTGCCTGAACGCTGGGCCCAAGATCGTCAGCTGCGCGAAAGGGCGCACGTGCCCGAGGAGGTGCCGTTTCGGAGCAAGCCCCAGATAGCGCTTTCTCTTGTGGACCTCTCGCGCGAGTGGGGCGTGCCATTTGAGGTGGTGGTGGCTGACTCCGGCTATGGCGACAACCCCAACTTCCTCAAGGGGCTCGAAGAACGTAAGGTCGCCTACGTGTGCGGCGTGGAGAGCACCTTCGGGGTGCGCCGACCCGAGGAGGTGAGGGCCGCTTCAGAGGCCGGAGCTCCGCCGTATAAGGGGAGGGGGCAGCCTCCCAAAGAGCGGCCGGCTCCTCTGTACACAGCCAAGGAGGTGATCGGGGCTCTGCCGGAGGAGACGTGGCAAACGGTCGTCCGCCACAGCACAACCCACGACCGGGTGCTCACAGCAGCGGAGGGCTGGCTGATCGGTGAGAGGCCGCTACGGCCAGCGGGCAAGAAAGGCGAGGAGGAGCTCAAGTATTACTACAGCTCGCTGAGCGCGGATGTTTCGCCTGCGCGGTTGGCAGCGCTCGCGCACAGCCGCTGGGCCATCGAGCAGTTCTACGAGGACGCCAAGGGCGAGTGCGGCTTAGATGACTACCAGGGGAGGAGGTGGGACGGGCTGCACCGTCACCTGGCATTGGTGATGCTGGCTTACAGCTTCCTGATGCTACAGTCTTCCATCCTCGGCGAGGATCCTTCCCAGGAGGAGGCCTCCTTTTCCCCCCTCTTCAGCGGTCAGGCACACGACGCTGCCGGCGATCCACAGGCAGGTACTGATGTGGTTGTTGGAGGATCTGGTGCTTTGGTTCGTCGAAACCGACCGGATAAAGACCTTCCGTCCACGCAGGAACTAACGAAGTAGTACTAGGAAGCCGCTGAAATAATCGAAGCGAGCGAGGGCGAGCATCACTGCTCCAAATACCCTGGCCCACGCTTGTTTCAAGCGGCTAATAGCGCCTCTCGCAGCCCCTCCGCAAGTCCTTCATCGTCCGTACTCAGCGTGAACAACCTCTTGGCGTTGACCATCGCCGCCGTCATCTGTGCCTGTAGCTCGGTCTTCTCTCGTCCGAAGTACCTACCCTGCCTGAGCCCGTGCAGCCTCAGCGCCTCCGAGATCTTGCGCTCCACTTTGGCTCGGAGCCTTAACCGCTCTCGTAAAGCCCTCTTCTGCTCGGCCGTCTTCTCCTCCGCGCGAGCCTCCTGGATCACTTCCTCGTGGTAGTGCAGTTGCACCTGCCTACCGGGTGGGATGCGTACCGGCCGCTTCGCTCGGCCCGCGGGACCTCCCAGGCAGCGCTCCTTCAGCTCGCACCTCTCGCACACCTCTTTAGGGAAGCGAAAGAGCTTGACGGGTCTGTACCAGCCGTCGCGGGCCATGCGAAAGTCGGTCGTCCTCACCCCGGCGGGGCAAGTCACGCTCCCTTCGCCCCCGTTGTCCGAAAGGTCGATCTCGAACTCATCCTTACGAAAGTGCTTACCGTCGGTCAGCGGCCTCATCTTGGCCACCACCTCCACCCCCAGCTTCCTCAGCTCCGCGCGCACGTCGGCGCTGCCGTAGGCTCCATCGCAGAGAAGCTCGCCTGGCAAAAGCCCCACGGACTCTTCCTGCCGCTCTACCATGGAGAGGGCGGCCTCGGCGTCGTACTCGTTGGCCGGGCGAACCTCCACCGCCGTGATCAGTTCGCTCTCCGGCTCTTCGGTTATGTGGACCTTGTATCCCGCCCAGCTCTGGCGCTGGCTCTTGTGACCGACGCGCATCTGGGGATCCACGACGCTTAGGATGCGATCTCTTGCCACCCCCCGGCGCAGACGGGGAGCCTCACGCTCCTCGGTAGAAGACGCCGCCGGTCGCGGGGTTTTCTGCTCTTCGGAGGCCCGCTCCTTCTTCTTGGGCGGGCGACCTCGCCGCTTCGGTCCGGACGGCGGTGGCTCTCCCTCTTCGACGTCATCGGAGACTATCTTCTGAAGCAGCGCGGCGGCTTCATTCGCTGCGGGGGTCGTGCTGCTGGCGCCTTCTGCCAATGACAGCACCGCCCTGGCATCGGCAACGACTTCTTTTAGGTGCTCGGCGCGAGCCTCCGCGTCGCTCCAGTCTATTCTCTGTGGCTTCTCGGGCGAGTCCGGGTCTATGTACCATCCAAGTTGCTCCCCCAGCGCGCTTCTTCTCGCCGACGTGTACCCAAGAGAGCGCAGCAGCTTCCTGATGCCGCCACGGATCAGGGCGTAGGTGTCCCTCGCTCCGGCCGCTCCGAGGACGTGGCTGCTGTCCAAAAGCTGGGCGGCGTCTTTGGTGAGCAGATCCGCCTCCCTCGCGGCTCTCACCAGCCGCTCGAACAGGGCGCGTTCCAGGCCATGATCGAGCAGTTTCCGGCGAAAGCGGCATAAGACGGTAGCGTCGAAACCTTCGTCTTGGAGCCCTATCCCCAAGGCGTGCTTCCAACGTAGGTCGAAGCGCATCCTCTGCTCGGCTTCGGCATCGGAGCAATCGTCGTGGTACTCAAGGAGCATCGCGAGCACCACCATCGAAGGCGGGATGCTCGGACGGCCTCTCGGTGAATCCTTGTAGAGCGGGGCGTAATCCTCGTCGTTAACCAGCACGTCGCGCCATCTGGCGAGGCGGGCGTAGAACGAGTCGGCGGGGATTAGCTCCGACCACGGCTGCGGGGGAACCGCGGGCATCTCACTGCGACGGCGCATCATGGCGGAAGCTCCCGGTCGTAGGTGACTTCGGCATCGGCATCCTACACCCGAGCGGCAGAAAACGCCCGGACTAAATCAGCAGCTTCCTAGGAAGCCGCTGATTTAGTGGCCGTTTTCGGCTACCGGCGTATGATCATGGCACCTGTTAAAGGAGCCTCGCCCATGATGCGTCGTCGCAGCGATCTGCCT
>JAIVIG010000297.1 GCA_020200675.1 Actinomycetota bacterium | reverse complement strand
GACACAGGCAAAGACCATTCGAAATTTCTCCTCGCAGTTCCGGCGCGTCTGACCAGCGAGCAATATGAGCACCTCTTAAGAAACCACGCTCTGCGACGTCGCAGTCAGGAAAACAGCACCTCATACCGTAGTTCTTGCGAACGCGATCTGAAAACTCGTCTTGACCTATACTAGACATCAAGGTTCTCAGCTGCTCTCCGGTGCTAACTTCTTGGAGCAGACTATGTGTCTGTTGCTGCGCATACACTGGCTGATCTAGAAGCAAACGTGCAAGTGTTGTACTCACTTGGGAAAGGTAAGCGCCGTTCAAGCATTGCAGCCGACTAGCTTGAATAACGAAAAACAAGCGTTCTTTCTGAAGAGCAGAGCGGTTGTTCAGAAAGTAAGTACGAAGCTCTGCATCCCGTTTTGTGAACACCTCCTTCAAAAGCACGGGTGAACTCAGTGGTACGAATTCCTGCAGCGGCACCCGGTAGAAAGTATCAGCGTAACCCCATACTCCAGGAGAAGGAGGGCGGTCCTCGGTTGCGAAGCCATTGGCGGCTGCAGTTGAGAACCCTAGGAAAGCGGCGTTGTTTCCTCTACCGCGAAGATGCAGAATAGAATCTCCTACTTCAACATCCAATAAGCTCTCCCAGAATGCCCACCTAGTACCGTCCGTCTTGCGTGATGGAGACCAAAGGGATTGTCCAAACCCCCAGCTTCCACCCCCATGGGTTTCGTCGCGTGACATCTCTAACCAGAGCATACTCTTACCTGTCGAGAAGGAAATTCATGCTGAAGTTGCTACTTGCTCCTGAATTGGCTAGACCTCCATCGCTTTATGGACATCGGGAAGTCTGTCGAGCTCGTCTTCAGAGAGTTCGGTCTGCTCGCAGGTGACCTCGGAGATGGTCCTATCGCTCTTGAAGGCTTCCATAGTAGCGATCATAAGGCATCACAACTTTAGAGACCACAATGAAGTGGCGCCGGTTGAAGGTTGCGAGAGCGGAGCCGTTCCCTTCGGTGGTTGCGGCGATCAGGGCGTCCGCCTGTCCGGCGCCGGGGACCAGCCCGTATTACCATTATCAAATGCCACGGAGGCGTTCTTCCTGGTTCTACTTGATGGATGGGATACCCAGATCCTTGCAGATCTTATTAGCCAGGATATTACTGATTTCGGTATGACGAGGGATGGCGGATCGACGGTTCTGTGCTGGGTTGTGCCACCAGGAATGATTGCCGCCCTCTCGAAGAAGCTCGCAGCCGTGACCGCGCAGGTGACCCAGCAACTGGCGGCGCTTCATAGAGCAATGCGTTCTTCCACAAACTGCTCGCCGGCGGCGGCAAGCGCTTCTTGGCGATTGAACTCGATCGCTTCGGCAAGAACTTCTCTAAGGCTGGTCAAAAGGTCAGCCTTGGTGTGTTCCTGGCAGTTAACGCCCGGAACTTCTTCTATCCAGCCGATCCACCAATCGCCGTCCTGTTTCAGCACTGCCGTGTATTCTGCGTTCATAAACAAAGTGTACGATGGCGGTTGTCCTTTTTCAGCGACTTCGATGCCGAACAGCGGACTCTACTCGTGTTTAACGAACTGAAGAAGTCTCTGAGGGCGGGAGAGCACGGGTACGGGGCCCACGCCGACTTCGGTTCTACGCTTTTCCCTTCAGAAAGTCTTCCAGTACCTCGGCAAAACCTGGTGCGGCAACTCGCGCTGCTCGTACAGGGTGTCGACCAGTGCCTCTTTCGATGACCGCTTTAATGCCTCGTTGTTCGGATCGGCCTGTGCCATCCTATCGCCTCGTTACGAAGGTGTCTCCTCAATGATACCGTACCGCTCTCACACTTCCGTTGTCTTGCGGACGTCGAGGAGCTTACTGAGCTCTTCTTCTGTGAGGTCGGTCTTCTCGCAGGCGACTTCGCTAATAGTCATGTAGGCATCCCTGGAGATTTCGGCGACCCTGTCGTAGCCGACCTCGGGCGCGAGGGCATTTGCGAGAAAAACCCACGTAGAAGAGTAATTTCGGCAAGAGATGTCCGTCACAGTGGGAGGTACCGGACCTGACCCTCCCATTCGCCTTCGAGACTGTACTCTGCCAGCAACAGGATGTCTTCGATGGCAAGACCGACTGGCACACTGCGGACTACCTCGAACACGCCCGGCATTGGGCTTCCATCCCGTACTCGTTCGTATGCATGGCGCGTTATCGTGGCTACATCGTGCGTGAGCAGTACCCTTCCCGTCTGCGCCGCCCATTCCAGGTCGCCGGATCGTCTGCTCCGGTCAACCCCGCATATTGAACGCGGACGATGTCCGTTGCGGGGTTACGTCGGAGAACACCGCGCACGATGTCGTTGTTGAAGTTCTCGTCGGCAGCCAATCGCAGCATATGCCCTCAACGAGAACGACGCGCGAGCAAGCGGTCGCGTATCCCGGTCGGGTCGAAGCGGGATTCGTTCTCCCGGCGCACCTCCACGCCTCGCCGCAGCCGATCATGAAGGTAGGCTTCCACTTCGGCTTGGTGACGCAGGCAGTAACCGATGACCGAGTACACGTCAGCAAGTCGAAGCGTGGGGTACTGCTGCACGATCTCTTCCGCGGTCGCCCCCTCGCGAAAGGCGGCAACGACCGTGTCGAGGGTGACGCGTGTCGTCCCAACGCGAACCACACTGTCTACGCCGGTTGAGAGCGGCACAGGTTCTGGGTCAATAGATAGCGTCATAACATCGACCTTTCGAAGCTTTCTGGAGCCTGAAGATTAAACCATTTTCCTGCATACTCTCGTTCCGCCGTTCGATCCACCTACGCCTCGGTCATCTTGCGGGCGTCAAGTAACTTGGTTGGGTTCTTCGCCGCGCTCCTCGCAGAACTCCAGGTAGTCGTCTACCGAGTCCTGGAACGCCCTTTCCAGCTCCTCGACACTCGTGCCTTGAAAGGTGACAACATCTCGCAGGTCGATCACCTCGCCGTGGAACAACCCCGCCTCACCGTCGAACTCGACGTGGCCCGTGTAGCCTTTGTACCGCAGCATTACCTTACTCCTCCGGCATCGACTCCGGCCCCCATCGGGAACCTCCGCACCGATCTTAGAGCGCCCTTGTCCGTCTCTCTCCACGGATACGGGCGATGTTTCATCGCCCGCCGTCCGCCCTCCGGCCCACCGCGGTTTTAGCCTTGTACGCAGCGGCACGGCCGACTTACCGCGCGGTCCACCCACCGTCCACCGGCACTATGGCCCCGTTCATATAGGATGCCTCGTCCGAGGCGAGGAAGAGCGCGACGCGCGCGGTTTCTTCCGGGCGAGCCAGACGTCTGAGTGGCGTGCTCTCGCGCATAAAGCCCAGGATCTGCTCGTCCTCGATTACCGGTGCGATCATTGGCGTGTCGACGCCCCCGGGGCAGATGCAATTGACCCGAACTCCGCTGGGCCCCCAATCCACGGCGAGCACCCTCGTCAGGGCCACGATCCCGCCCTTGGCGGCGGTGTAGGCGTCCGCGCCGGAGAGCGCGACGAGCGCGTTGATGGAGGCGTTGTTCACGATGGCGCCGCCCCCGTTCTCGACCATCACCGGGATCGCGTGCTTGCAACCCATCGCCGCGCCCTTCAGGTTGATCGCGAGGATGGCCTCCCAATCTTCCTCCGGCGTGTCCACGACGCTGGCCATCGTCAGCCGTCCGCGGCCGACCCAGGCCAAGGGCAGCACGCAGCAGCGGGTAAATCCGCGTGACGCCGTGTCGTTTTCAGGGCCACAAGGGCGTTCGTGAAGGAGCATGGCACGGGCTCTGTCGAGCTGGATGCGATCCCGCCGGCGATCCTGCGCTCGCTCGTGCGGGAAAGCATAGAGGAGCACGTGGACCCCGAGAGGCTTCGGGTCCTCAGGCTAGCCAAGGAGCAGGAGCGAGACCTGCTACGCGGCGTCTGGGTAGACATGGCGTGAAAAAGAAGTGCCGACAACCGTCTCGCTCGGAGTGGGAGCGCATCACGTCGAGGAGACCCGTGGTTCGGCGGGTAAAAAGGAGGCCAGTTGATAGACTCAGGAACGGCACAGCTGGAGGCTCTGATCCACAAGCGGGCTCGGGAGAGCGCCGCATGGAATGGAAGGAGGACTAGCGGCATGACGGACCGGGACCTTCGAGACCGGGACCGCCGAGAGCGGGACGCGGAGGAAGAGCGCAACGCAGAGAGGGAGCGGCGCGGGGAGGAACTCAGAGAGGCTTGGCGTCGGCGCCACCCGGAAGAGGAAGGCGAGAAGAGCCGGCCGAAGAAAGACAGGCCGTCGTGAAGGACCGGAAGAAGGCCGACGAGAGGAAGGGGCTAGATGGCGTGCAGAGGGCATAATCTCGGCGATCGTAGGAAACTCACCTAGCGAGCATTGCACGCGAACAAGAGCATCACCGTGTTGTGTTACACATTTCCCGCTTCCCCGACTTCGTAACCGATAGCACCGATGGGCTGGGAGACGCGGGAGAGGGGCGGACCGTGGTTATTCCATCAGGGTAACTGTCAGAAAGGATTTTGATAGACCCTTAGCCCTTCTCTCTTACTGTGCTTATTCTGCAAATCAGCACTCTTTAAAGTGGAGCCGAGGGGATTCGAACCCCTGACCTCCGCCGTGCAAAAGACCGGTACTGTACTCTAGCCCGTTCTGTCGTGTCTGGAGATTTTGCTGTGTGCGGGTATTTTATAAGATCCACGCCGCCACTCTGTCCGCTGCGTATTGGCTTGCCCAAGCTGTCTCACTCGACAGGTCTTATCCACTCGAGGTCGCCGTGGGTGAAGCGGGCTTTGAACTCGATCCAGCCACGCTCCCAGTCGCTCGCCAGCCCGAGCTCTTTCTTGCTCGCATAGAACAAGATGTCCCCGTGATAGTCGAGGTCTACGTCTTTGTATCCCACGATCCTCATTAAGCCAGCTCGCCGGTAGTGATCTTTGCCGAATACTTTGCCGCCCTCGTTCCACTCGGGTTTGCCGTAGTAGGTACGCTCCTCCTCGGGCACCTCTTCTCTCTCGTAGATCCGCTCGAAGAGCCTACCGTCCTTGATGACGTAGGTACCCAGGTAGTTCTCGAGGTCTTTGGTCTGGAATACGGCCGGCTCCTGCCCTAGCGACTCGTTGTTATCCTGCTTTCCCTCGAACAGGTTCGGGTCCAGCCCGGGCAAGACGTGGCCTTCCACCCTGATGTAGTCGAACATGCCCATCGTGCCCATAACCTCCTCGCCTTGTTCGAGTTTCCGGTGCTGGGATTTGGGCACGTCTTCTTCGTCCGCGCTCCGTCGTGGGCGCCGCCAGGGCAACGGACGCTGTCTATCCCTCCAGCCAGTTCTCTGTCTCCAGCTCGGGAACCCGCCGGAAGTGGCGCTCGTTGCCGGTGACCACCCTCAGCCCGCGCGAGAGGGCGATCGCCGCTATGCGCATGTCGGCGTCGCCTATAGGAGTGCCCATCCGCTCCAGTTCCGCCCTGATCTCACCGTAACGCCGGGCCGCAGCGGTGTCAAAATAGAGTACGGGCAGATTGGGGAGCAGGGCATCCTCGATCTTTTCCAAGAGGATAGCGGTGCGCTCCCTCAGCCGGTATGCCCCATAGACGAGCTCTCCGAGCGTGATGCTCGACGTAAACTGTTCCTCCGGCGGGACTCGGGCTACTCTTGCCACCAGCGTGCTCGATGGGGAGCGTTTCATCAGGTTGCTCAGGATGTCGGTATCGAGGAGGTACATCAAGCTTCGAGATCTACCGGACGCCCGGTGTCACGCTCGCGCCCTGTGTAGATCTCTTCCAGCACCGCGTCCAGGTCTTTCTCCTCCGCTTCGCCCCACGCTCCCACCAGGGCCAATGCCCCCAGAGGCCGCGAAGAAGCGTCTCCCTTCTCGCCTTCCAGGCGCGCCAAATCCTCTACGCCTACGAGCGCGGCGAGTGGCCTCCCACGCCTCTCTATAACGAAGCGTTCTCCTCCATAGCCAACGCGCGCCATGAGCGCCGAGAGTTGCGCCTTCGCCTCCGTCACCCTTACCTTCTCCGCCACGTCTATCTCCAGTCCGCCGAACAGGTCATTTTGACCATTTTAGCACCGGTCTATCAGATGGCAGATCGCGAAGATGATGCAGGCGGCGCTCTCTAAGAACTGTCTGGCTCTCTCGTTACCTTCCTCGGCAACAACGGACGGTCTCAGATTGTCAGTACAAGGCGACGGGCCGCGGTTGGCCACTGGTTAGTCGTTTATTCGGAAAGCATCTCGCAGGCAAATACTCGGATCATCTATGGATGATTTCGGTTGCAAATTTCTGGAGGATCCTGGAGCTGGGGTGGTTGACCAACGAGACGAGCTTATTGGCGAGGGCGACAGGTATCAAGGCATTATCATACATATCGCATCGGAGCTTCTCTATATTAGTCAGGACCTCCGGCAGGTTCTCGAGGTCGTTCTCTGTGGGATGGGCGAGGATCTCGCGGGTGGGCAGCGACACAACATAGACTCGCCCTGCGTAGGTCTTGAAGATGAGCTTGCTGCTGTAGTAGGTAGTGCGACCGTAAGGGTTCGCGGGGTCGGCCTTTCCGGGTAGAACGTAGCGGTAGATGTAGTCGTTATCGAGGATCAAGATGGTCCCGGGGTCAAGCTTCCCGGTGATCTCATCAGCGTGCTCCACGAAGGAGCCGCTCTTCTCCAGTCCGGCAAGGTACAGGGTGTTGTGTTCCAGGAGGTGCTTGACCAGCTCCCGCATGGGTCTGTGCATGTTCGCAGTCTGGCCGAAGAAGGCCAGGGGGCCGTCCTTGATGAAGAGTATCTGTCCTACCAGGGCCGGCTTGGTCTTGAGCATGAGCCGGATCAAGTGCACGAGTATGATCTCCTCGATAGTCGTGGTCACGTAGCCGAGGATGCCGCCGGCTCCCAACTCGTCGTCCACGGCCTCGTGCAGGCGAAAGACGTCGGTCAGGTAGATCTCTCCGCCGCAAGTTTCGCACGAGAAGCTGTGGCCGTTGGTCATCTCCGCACGGCGCAGCCGCACATTCGGGGCGCCGCATACCGGGCAGCTTGCCAGGATCCAAGCGGGCACCTTCGGTCCGTATTCCTGGAAGATGAACCAGCTCAAAGTGTCGGCGAGGCGCTCGTCGTCCATCTTCTGGCGGAAGAAGTCGTGGACCGCCCGGCGAACGGAGCCAGTGAGGGTGCTCTCTTCCTTGAACGCGATGTTGCGGACTGGTAGGACAAGCTTCAGGCGCTGGATGCGCTTGAGCTTCGACATGTCGTCGGGGTCTATAAACGGCTGCTCCTCGAGGCCGTCCAAGTCCTCCACGCTGAAGATGAGCGCCCCGAATTGGAAGAAGCACATGGTCGAGGACGGGAACTCCGAGCGCACCATCACCTCGTCGTAACCGCCGTTTATGGCGACGACGTGCCGGATGGGATTGTCGGCGACGGGCTCGAAGGTAACCTCCGCGTGATCGGAGATCGAGACCTCCTCGGTACGCTTTGGCACCGAGGATCGGCTGGCAAGAGAAAAGTATTACGATTTACCCTGCAAAGCAGGAACTTTCTGAAGTGGAGCCGAGGGGATTCGAACCCCTGACCTCCGCCGTGCAAAGGCGGCGCTCTCCCAACTGAGCTACGGCCCCGGGACCAAAAACTGAGTGTACGCTCCATGCCCCTATCCTTCAACGTGCATAGGACAAGCGCACCGAATGCGAGCGCGGGGGAGTTTGCGGGGATGAGCGCGCTGCCGAACGAGATACTGTTGGCACCGGCGGCTCCGAGGACGCGGCCCTGGCAACCCTGGCGGCGGTTGATCTACCCCAAAAGGGTGGCTCGGATCGGCTATGGCGTGGATGCTGCGCTCAAGGATGGGACCCAGACCGCCGCGTTGTCCCCGACTTCCCCGCAGGAGGGCGTCGCAGAGCGCGTCGGTGCGTCGGACCAGGCAGCCGTGCAACCGCTCCCGGAATGCCCGTAGGTCGTTCACATACCCGTGCCTTTGCCCAAAGGCCTCCCCAAGGCTTGGGGCGGCCCGTCAGGCCGCCCCTGCTTCCCTTTCACCGGAGGACCGAGGCCCCTAGCCGGTTACCTTGGCGGCGCCGCTCTCGGTGGGCAGGCCGGCCTCGATCCAGTCCTGCTTGCCTTCCTCGTAGTCATAGACGTTCTCGTAGCCTAAAGCCGCGAGCCTCCTGGCCGCCTGCGGCGAGTTCTGGCACGCCCTGTTCGAGCAGTACACGACCACCTGCGTGGACTTGTCCGGCAGCAGCCTCGGCGCCAGCTCGTCCACCTCGGTGTGCGGGATGTTGATCGCACCCGGAAGGTGCGCATCCTCGTAGTACCCTGGCCCCAGCGTTTCCACGACGACGATGCCCTCCCCGCCGTCGAGCTTTACCTTCAGTTCCTCCCGCGTGATCTCCTTGATCGCCACCCTTTCTCCTCTCTTCCGATACCTACAATTACCTTCTGGTCTACCCCGATCCCGCCGCCCGCGCAGCGGACCGCGGTCTTTACGCCCCTTCCCAGATGGCCCTTTCCGCCGCCCGGAAGCCGACCTTCGAGTGCGTCCCGTCGCAGAACGGCTTCTTCATCGAAGCCCCGCACCGGCACAAGGCGATGGTCTCCTTCTCGACCGGGAACTCGCCGCCATCGGCGTCCACGACACGGAACCGGCCGCCCGTCACCAGGAACGGCCCGTTCTCGTACGTCGAGACCGTCGTCCGCTCTTCCATCTTCACCCCCTTTCCCGATCTCGAACGAGCCGCGCGGGATCGCCACACCAAACTCGTTGCGCCTGCAACAACATCGCTAGCTTAGCATTAATTAGTTGTTAGTGCAACAACTTTGGGCTAAAATTCTTACATGGTCGAGGAAACGAGCGAAGAAAAAGGGAAACTGCGGGTCGTCCGTGAGGGCGTCCTGGAGCAGGGACGCGAGGAGGCGTGGCGGGCGCTCATCACGGCCCATTCCGCGGCGGTCGAGGGTATCGAACGCGGGCTCTCGGGGGCAGGACTGCCGCCGTTGGGTTGGTACGACGTGCTCCTGGAGCTCTCGGCGGCGCCGGAGTGCCGGCTGCGGATGCACGAGCTTGCCCGCGCCGTGGTTCTGAGCCGCAGCGGGCTCACCCGGCTGGTTGACAGACTTGAGAAGGCGGGCTTGTTGCGCCGCGAGTCCGATCCCGCGGACGGACGCGGCTCGTTCGCCATGCTGACGGACGAGGGGGCCAGAATGCGCGAGAGGATGTGGCCCGTCTACGCGAAGGGGATCGCCGAGCACTTCGGGGCGCACGTCTCCGACGAGGAGGCGGAGGTACTCAGCAAGGCGCTAGGGAGGGTGCGCGCCGCTGCTGGGCCGAGCTAGCGGGCACCGGGGCACGCTCGACCTCACCCAGCGACCGAGAGCGTGCCCCTCCATAGCCGGGTGTCGGGTTAAAACGGAAGCTAAAGGGCTCGTGCCGGGGGGCGGGTTGCCCTACCGCGAGGTTGCCTCGAACGCTCGGGTGTTGCTCGAGGAGCGTGGTGGTCGCACAAACGCGGCGAGTAGGACGAAGATCTTCGGAACTTCGTCCCCCTCGTGACCGCCGATCTTGCGCTAGACTGACCTCGGTGAAGGAAGGAGGCGCGGCGATATGCAGACGACGCGTAGGAGCGGAAGGGACGATGCCGAGGCGGTGCTGCGGACGCAACTGGAGCTCGCAAGGGTGGCGGTGGATGGCTTTGCCCAAGGCGCCACGGCTTACTGACTCATGTGGGGGACGTTGGGCGAGCCGGCGATCCGAACCGTGGAGACCGCAGCCGAGGCACAACGTCGGTACCTCGATACGCTGAGGGCCACCCTGGGCTGAGGCTCAGCGAGCCAGGGTCCCTTGGGGCTCCGGCCCTTCGTACAAAGGCGCGAGGCGCACGCGAAGAATGCGCGACGAAGGGCCAATGCGGCGCGTTGTGTACGCGTTGCAGAGCTCTTTCTTTGCTGGCCGGTCGGACCAAGCTCACGAACTCCTCCGGTCCATCTTCCCGATCCGCCAGAGGCCCCAATCGACGGGTTCGAGCCTCGGCGAAGCCGTCGTCCTGGCGTTCGTCGGGGCTCAGATCTTTCCTATCCTTCGTGGGCGGTGAGCAGTTCCTGTCCCCTCTCCTCGGGTGACTCGCCGTGCTCCTCCAGGATCATTCGCGCCCGAAGCGGCGTCGGGATCACCCGCACCCAGCAGGCGACGTGCTTCTCCACGTCGTAGAGTTCGTAGGCGGGATCGGCGCCTCGCCACGCCCGCCAGGGGACTAGTATGGAAAGGTCTCCAGCGTTGCCGACGAGCAGATGCCCCGCGAATCCGTTATCCACTCGCCAACCGGCATCGGCCAACTCCCACTCTATCGCTTCTCGAATCACTTCATGGCTCCTTCACCCTACCGAAGAGAGGCGGACCGGGAGCGCCGCGACTTCCCAACCCACAAGCAGAAATCATTGCACTCCTACTTCCCGTTGTCATGGCCCATAAGGTGTAGATGCATACACCCTTTGGGCCATTTTCGTGCCACAGCGAGGCGTACGGGTTCGTGCGCCTCCACCTATCCGGCAGGTGGTGATCTGCTGCTTCGGATCGGGGCTCGTCTTTCGCCCTCCCCCGGCCCTTCGGAAAGCGAGAGTAAGGGAGCGCTCATGAGCAGAGGCGACCGAATACTGATAGCGCCGCTGGCGGTGCCGGGCGTGGCGGCCGGAGCCGTAAGGACGGGACGCGCCTTCACTGCCGTCGTCGGTGTCGGGGCGTCCTGAGACGGGTGCTACAATGTCTTGGGAGTGTTGTCGGGGAAGCCGTTGCGTCTTTATTGTCGAGCGGTAGACAGTTTTTGTAGAATCGCATTTGAGAGGCAGGGTGGGAATGGCGGATAAACCGGTGTTGTTCGCGGTGGACGACGACCCGGAGGTGTTGCACGCGGTCGAGCGCGACCTGCGCAGGAAGTACGGTCGCAGCCGCAACGGAGGCGGTTATCGCATCTTGAGGGCCGACTCGGCGGCGTCGATGGATGCTTTAGGGAAACTCAAGCTGCGGAGGAACCCCGTGGCGCTCTTTCTGGTGGACCAGCGGATGCTGCGGATACGGGCGTGGAATTCCTGGAGGAGGCCGGCGCTAAAGGAGTACTCGCACATGGACAAGACGGCCATGCGCGAGGTAGATGTGCGCGAGGGGCTGGAGAGCACGCTCACCATCCTCGCCCACAAGCTCAAGAAGGGCGTCTCGGTCGAGAAGGAGTATGCGGAGGGGTTGCCGCGCATCTGTGCGAACGGCGGGGAGCTCAACCAGGTGTGGACCAACATCGTGGACAACGCGGTAGACGCCATGCACGGGCATGGGAGTTTAAAGGTAAAGACATTCCGCGACGACGGGTACGTGCTCGTGGAGATCTCCGACGACGGGTCCGGCATTCCGCGGGAAGCAAAGACCCGCATCTTCGAGCCCTTCTTCACCACCAAGGGCGTGGGCGAAGGGACGGGGTTGGGCCTCGACATCGTCCGGCGCATCGTTGCGGGGCACGGAGGCGAGATCCGGGTAGACTCTGCTCCCGGGCAGACGACATTCAAGGTTAGACTACCCATAGACGGACCACGAAGAGAGCCGGACGGCGAAGCCGACGGCGACGGAGGTTGATGTTGGATTTAAAGAACGACCTGTTTAAAGAGATTTGCACGGAGCGGCGCGGCGTGGACACACGGATCCTGAAGCAGACGGTGACGCTGGCCGTAGAGATCGCACGCGAAGGCCGCGAGGGCCGCAAGATCGGCACGCTCTTCGTCGTCGGCGACTCGGACGCGGTACTGAGCAACTCACGCCCCCTTATCCTGGATCCTCTCCACGGCCACCCGGACGAGGTGAAGCACATCGCCGATCCGAACGTCCGGGAGACCTTGAAAGAGCTGGCCCAGCTCGACGGGGCGTTCGTGGTCTCGGATAGCGGCGTGGTCCTCTCGGCGACCCGCTACATAGATGCCCTCTCCGATAATCTGGATCTACCTCTGGGCCTCGGGAGCCGGCACATGGCCGGGGCCTCCGTCTCGCACCGGACGAACGCGGTCGCGGTCGTCGTCTCCGAGAGCTCGATGGTGCGCATCTTCGACGACGGCGAGCTCGTCTCGGAGATAACGCCTGAACTCTGGATGCTCGGGCGCTACAGCTCGTACCTCGAAGGAGATCCGTCCACGACACGCCGCGCCGCCGAAGACGTGACCGTGGTGAGCCGCACCGAGTGAGTAATCCAGGCGAGATCCTCGACTTCTGGTTCGGCCGCGAGGGCGAGGAGGGCTACGGAGGGTTTCGGGAGGCATGGTTCACGAAGGACCCGGAGTTCGACCGGGAGGTCCGGGACCGCTTCGAGGGCGCCTACGAAGAGGCCGCCGCGGGCAGGCTGGAGCACTGGAAGGACGAGGCGCGGAGCTGTCTCGCCCTGATCATCTTGCTCGACCAGTTTCCGCGCAACATGTTCCGCGCGGACCCGAAGACGTACGCGGCGGACGATAAGGCGCGCGAGGCGGCCCGCCACGCCGTGGAGCACGCTTACGACCGGGAGCTTCCACCCTACGGGCGCCTGTTCGTGTACCTGCCCTTCGAGCACAGCGAGGATCTTGAAGACCAGCGCCTCTCGGTGGAACTCTTCCGCGGGCTCGCTGCTGAGATGGGGTCGGAGGACCTCCTCGGCTACGCGGTGCGCCACCTGGAGATAATCGAACGCTTCGGACGGTTTCCGCACCGAAACGAGATCCTGGGGCGGGCGACGACCCCCGAGGAGGCGGAGTTCCTTAGGGGACCGGACTCGTCTTTCTAGGGTGGACCGTCTTATAGAATCTTGAAAAGGCCGCGCCGGAGAGGAGCGTAGAGATGGCGAACGTCGGTAGACCACCGTGCGACGAGGGTGTCATCCGGTCCGGGAAAGGGGAGGCGCCCTGCCCGAGCACCTCCGGACCGTGGGTGCTGGCGGCCACGATCATCGCCTCGGGTATGGGTTTCATGGACGGCACCATCGTCAACGTGGCGCTGCCCGTGATCCAAGACGAGCTAAACGCGACCGCGGTGGACGCTCTGTGGATCGTGGAGTCCTACGCCCTGATGTTGGCCGCTCTGATCCTGGTCGGCGGCTCCCTGGGCGACCATTACGGCCGGCGACGGATCTTCATGGTGGGCGTCGCCCTCTTTACGGTGGCCTCGGTGTGGTGCGGGCTCGCGCCGAGCCCCGGGCAGCTCATCGCCGCCCGCGCCATCCAGGGGATCGGCGGGGCGCTGATGATCCCCGGCTCCCTGGCGATCATCAGCGCCTCCTTTTCCGAGGAGAACCGCGGCAAGGCGATCGGGACCTGGTCGGGGTTCTCCGGCGTGACCGCAGCCATAGGGCCGATCGTGGGCGGCTTCCTCATAGACAACGTCTCCTGGCGAGCGGCGTTCCTGCTCAACATCCCCCTCGCCCTGATCGTGCTGTTCATCTCGCTCAGGCACGTCCCGGAGAGCCGGGACCCGGACGCCGCCCGGCTGGACTTCACGGGCGCGTTCCTGGCGACGCTGGGGCTGGGCGGGATCGTCTTCGGCCTGATCGAGGGCACCAACCGCGGCTTCTCGGACCCGCTGGTGTTCGTGCCCCTGATCGTGGGCGTGGCGGGGCTGGCCGCCTTTATCTACGCCGAGTACCGGAGCCGGGAGCCGATGATGCCGCTCTCCTTGTTCCGGTCGAGGAACTTCTCCGGGACGAACCTGCTGACGATGCTCCTCTACATGGGGCTCGGGGGAGCGTTGTACTTCTTCCCGTTCGTCCTAATACAGGTCCATGGCTATACGGCGACGGCGGCGGGCAGCGCCTTCCTGCCGTTTATCGTGCTGACCTTCCTCCTCAGCAGGTGGGCCGGCGGGCTCGTCCCGCGCTTTGGGCCCAGAATCCCCCTGATGATAGGCCCCGTGATAACCGCCGTGGGCTTTATCCTGTTCGCCCTGCCGGACACCGGCGGCTCCTACTGGACGACGTTCTTCCCGGCGGTCGTGGTGATGGGCTTCGGGATGTCCCTGGTAATAGCACCGCTCACCACGACGGCCTTGAACTCCGTCGAGGGCCGGCACTCGGGGCTGGCCTCGGGCGTAAACAACGCCGTATCGCGCACCGCGAGCCTGCTCGCCATCGCCGTCATGGGCGTCTTCGTCTTCGCGGTCTTCTCCGGCGCTTTGGACTCCCACCTGGCGAACCTGGATCTCTCGCAGGAGACACAGACCGCAATGGAGGAGCAGAAGTCCAGCCTGGGCGCCGCAAAGCCGCCGGAGGGCGTAGACACAGAGACTGCCGCAACCATCGAGCGCGCGGTGGACGAGTCGTTCGTGACCAGCTTCCGCGTCGCCATGTACATAGCCGCGGGGCTCGCGGTTGCGAGCGCCCTGGCGGCGGCGGCCCTGATCGAGGGAAAGGGATCGGTCGCGAGACCGGAACAGGCGGAGCCCGGAGAGACCCGCGGCGCTTCGGCCCCCGCCTGAAGGAAAATCTGGGAGGAGGACCTATGTCCGTACGTACCGACGAGGTTAGACCGTGAGCGCCGCCGAGCTCCGCATCGTAGATGCCTGGCACGAGGCCCTGAACGGCGGCGAGGTAGATCGTCTGGTGGCGTTGTCGCACCCGGAAGTCGAGGTTGGCGGTCCTCGCGGGACAGGACGGGGCACGCAGCTACTCCGCGAGTGGGTGGATCGCGCGAACATTCGTCTGGAACCCCGGCGCATCTTCCATCACGCGGATACGGTGGTCGTGGAACAATGGGCCCAGTGGCGTTCCACCGACACCGGAAAGGCAATCGGCGGCCAGACCGTGGGCTCCGTCTTCGTCGTCCGCGACGGCCGGGTCACGCGCGTGATGCGCTACCCCAACCTCGCAGACGCCCTGGGCACGACCAATCTCGACGAGTCGCACGAGAAGAAATCGAACTAGCGCTGCCCCGAAGAGCGGCGCCCCGACAAGAGGAGGAACGGCATGGCGACGAACTGTACGCACCTCGACCAGATCCACGACATAGAGCCCTCTGCTCAGGGCTGCGAGGATTGTCACGGACCGGCGACACCTGGGTGCATCTCAGGGAGTGTCTGGTCTGCGGCCACGTAGGCTGCTGCGACTCGAGCCCCAACCGCCACGCGACCAAGCACTTCCACGCTACGGAGCATCCCCTGATGCAGTCCTTCGAACCCGGGGAAGACTGGATCTTTTGCTACGTGGATCAAGTCGTCATGATGCCGCGTTAGCGGACGAGAACACTCCTGGCCTTCCGCACCACGCTCTCTCCGAGTGTTGCCACCGCCAAGCCTAGCTCGTCAGAACCTTTCTGACTGGCGCTCTCTAAGCCACATTACACGCGCCCTCTCCGCCATCGCCCTGTCCGCACGGTCTTCCGGCGCGAGGTCGTCTATGTGCTTGTACCAGACTTCGCCGCCTGGACTCCTCAGCGCCACGAGCCCTTCCTCGGCCGTGCGCTCATCTTCTCGCGCCAGCCGCTCAAGCTCATCCCTAGACTCCCCCGGCAGCGGCACACCCAGCAATCTGGCGAGTAGACCATCACGCCGGTGCTCGAGGTCCCGCCGCTCTGCGGCCATGTAGCGCTCCCAGGCCTCTTGGTGCTTCCTTCGTTGTTCGTCGTCCATCCGACAGCCCCTTTGCCCCATTGCCTAAGCTATTCCCCGAACACGCCCCGGGGAACCCCCCGGTGGCGGGGTCGCCTTACTCTCGGTCGGCGGCTACGCGGCCCTCAGGTTCACCCGGTCGAGGCCTTCGGCCGACGTAAGAAGACTGCTCCGGAACTAGAGGAGCGGCGGGCCGGGGTCCTTTCTTTGGCTAGAGTATCGAGTCTTTTCTCAAGGGCGCGGGGATGTTCTGGGCGCGGACCAAGAGGAGCCCACACCAAAGAGCCGTCGCCACCACGGTAGGCGGTACTGGGACTTCGAATCGTCCTGTGGGTGCTCGGTCTGGCGGGGTCTCTTGGGTGTGCTCGCGGTCCCGTTGCTCCCTCGGCTTCCGCCTTCGCGCAGGCGTCGGAAGACTTCGGCCGCCGTCACGCAGATGGAGGCCCACACCCCACCGAGCGCCCAACCCGCCAGCACGTCGCTCGGGTAGTGCGCCCCCGTGTAGGCACGTCCTACCCCCACCAGGAGCGCCACGAGGACGACTACCAGCCCCAGCACGGCTCTGACTCGCCAGGTAGACCTGACCCCATCGCCTCGACGATAGATCGCAAAGAGGTACCAGACGACAGCCCCGATGACGACCACGGCCATGGCGTGGGAACTCGGGAAGCCGTGGCCGGTCTCGGGCATGAGCTGCAAGGAGGCCGGGGGCCGGTCCCTGTGGAAGAGGGCCTTGGACAGTTCCGCTATGGCCCCCGTGCCGAGGGACGAAACCAGGAGGACGATCCCGGCGAAATGCAGATGTAAACCGCGCCGCCTACCACGGCGGGACAGGACCACCATGACCAGCCCCGCCAGGGCCGCCGTCAGCAACAGCACTTCCGGTGATAGGACGGACACGAGCACCGTCGTGGCGAGCGTCAGGTTCGGCACGGGGTTGGCGTAGATGTAGTGCAAGATCGACTCGTCTATTTCGACGAGCGGGTCGAGGGTGAGCACGTCTTCCACGGTGCCGGCGAAGCCCCAAGCGCAAAGTCCCGCCAGTACGAGTCCGACGGTGAGGTGAAGGCCGTACGCGCCCCTCGGCGACAAGCGCCTCTTCAACCAGAGCCCGGCCGGGCTTCGCAGGAAGGCTCGCAGGTTCCGACGCGGGCGAACGGCGATCCCGCCCCGCCGGATCGTCTCGGTGCCCGTTATCAGGGCGCTAAGCCACACGCCGCCCGCCGCAAACCCGGCCGCCACGTCGCTGAAGTAGTGGACGCCCAGGTACATCCGCGAAAAGCCGATCAACAGCACCAAGAGCGCCACCCCGAAAACCACAGCCGTCCTGCCCCTCCAGGTACGAAGGGCCAGCACGCAAAAGTAGGCCAGCATCCCGTACAACACCAGCGAGTCCATGGAGTGGCCGCTTGGGAAACTGTAAGAGGTTTCGAGCACCAGGGGTTGCTCGAAGTAGGGCCGGGGGCGGGCGAAAACCTCCTTGAGGAGTTGGTTGAGTACCGCAGCGCCGGCCACCGCCGCAACCCACGACCCCAAATCGATCCATCGCCGCCGCCAGGCGAAGAACGCCGCAACGAGTAGACCCAGGAGAGTGAGGGTCTCCACGGAGCCCAACGCAGTGACGACCAGGAAGAACGCCGTGAAGCTTGGGGTGGCCAGGTCGTGCAAGGTGTTGGCCACCGCCTGGTCGAACCGGACCAGGGGATCGTTGGTGACGAGATCCTCGGCCAGGCCGCCGAAGAGCCACAAACACCCGGCAGCCACGAGCAAACCGAGCGTGAGGTGCAACCCCAGGTATTGGCCGGGAGTCATACGCCGCAGCAGCCACCGGAGCTGCCGGTCATAGCGGCGGGTAGGCCAGCGCGGCTTGCCCGTACGTCGTCAGTTGCGCCCTGTGGCCCGCCACCCACCGGTAAGCGAAGTAAAAGGCCGCCGCTACCGCGATCAGGCCGAACAGCACGAGGCTGGCCCGCCCCACCCACCGCTCGACGAGGTCGAGGCTTCCTCCCAGGAAGTACCCGACCAGGACTGCGGCCGTGGCCCAGAGAGCACCGCCCAGGGCATTGTAGAAAAAGAAGGTCCTCCAGTGCATCCGGCTCATGCCGGCCACGAGCGCCCCGAAGACCCTCAGCCCCGCCACGAAGCGGGCCAGGAAGACCGCCTTGCCCCCGTGACGGGAGAAGAACCTTTCCGCACGAGCGAGGCGCTCGGGGGTTATGAGGACGTAGCGGCCCCACCGCAAGACGAAAGGTCGTCCCCCTTCGCGGCCCACCCAGTAGCCGATCTGGTCTCCCACCACGGCCCCCAGGATGCCGAATAAGATAGCGTCCCCCAGGTCCAGGTGCCCTTGTTGCACCAGTACGCCGGCGGCTATGAGGATGGTCTCGCCGGGTATGGGAACCCCGGCGCTCTCCAGCATCACCCCCAGGAGGATGACCAGGTACCCGTATTGCGCGATCAGCGCGAGGATTTGGTCTAGGGTCTGCAAAGTCCGGTGATTCTACCGCTTCCCCGGACAGCTTGCGCCGAGGGGCGGGAACGTAGATCTCGGGGACGCAGGGAGTCCCGACGGGGGCGGATTGCTACCGCCTTCTAGTGGGCGCACACAACACGGGACAGCGCCCCCTGGAGATTAACCCTGTTGGTTCGCACCGTTGGTGAGCGCGATGTTTAGAGTTAGAATCGATGGAGTAGGCTTGCTGATTCTCTACGGAAGAACAGGTTAATGTCGCGTGTAGACAAAGTTCGGCAACTCATCGCAAGATACGAGATTGCGTATCAAGACGAGCTTCGGAGGCAGATGTCTTTGTCCCCCGAAGTGCCGGATGCCTTGCCTTATTTCTTGAAGGGCGCGAACCGGATCACCGCCGTGCTAGGCCGAGACGGAGCGGTTGTGATCCACTGGGATGCTTTCAACGACTCTTTCGAGTTCTCCCACTCTGACCAGACGGTAAACCAGATACTACAGGAGCAGGGCATAGGCGAGCTTGAAAATCCTGAACACGAGCCGCCCGCCCCTGTGAGGATGTCCGGTCCGGTTTGGACCATGGAGTGGGGCGAGAAGCGGCCCGCGAGCAGGGATTTCGGGTGGAAGAACGTCGAGGTTATACCGGCGTCTGATATCGATGGGCGGACTGAGGAAGCAGCCAGGGCTCGTGCAGAGCTAGACGTGCAAACCTTCGTCAGTGCTCATACGATGGGGTTGGCGCAGGGAGACCTCAAAGAGACGCGCAACAAGGTGATAGCCGGTCTAGAGGCCGCGGTAGCCGAGTTCGAGCAGGTACTAGAAACCCACGCCAACGACGAAAAGATGATCCAGTTTTTCCTGGATACAAAGAGGAATCGGATGCTCTTGGAGCCCGGCATGATACCTCCCCTCAGGAGCGAGGTGTGGATCGGCAAGAACAAGGCAGACTTCGTTGTGGAGCTTCCTCCAGGGGAGCGGTACCTTCTCGTCGAGATCGAGAGACCGATACACAAGCTCTTTACCGCGAAAGATAGAGTCACCAAAGAGGTCAACCACGCTCAGCAGCAGGTCGAGGACTGGATGAACCGGATCAGCGAGCACCCCCACGAAGCGCGGGAAACCCTGCCCGGCATCAGGGAGCCGCAAGGATGGGTCGTGATCGGGCGTCGAAGCACCATGACCGAGAACCAGCAGAGGGTTTTGGAGCGCAGGAACGCCCGGACGCAGAACATCACGATAATGACCTACGACGACCTGCTGGACAGGGCACGGCAGTACTTGGAAAACCTCCGCCCATTCGAGCCTTGATCTAGAGCCAACCCGCGCCTGCGTATATTTCTCTCATCTTCTCCCTCGCACGAGGAGTTATCCGGGAGCGACCTTCGATACCTCGCTGGGGCTTCCGATACTCCCGGGCGAGATAGATCCAAGGAGAAGGCCGCAGGCAAAGGTCTGCCCTCAGCGGCTCGCCATTTCAAGACCTACCGAGGGCGTTTGGGCCGTTGGTTCTCGACGCCTTCTAGTCTTTCACTGACGCCCATCTTTCTCACCTGGGTTCTTGGGAGCGCGGGGAGGCCCCGGCGGGGGCTACGAAGAACCTGGTGCCCTTCTCAGAGAACCTATGGGGTGATAGGTGGGGAAAGGGAAAGGAGGAGTCGGGCACCAGTGCCTATATTCGTACCGCACACATGTTCGTGGGTCAACCACGAGGACCGGGAGCACGGCCAAGATCATACTTTCGGTCGCCGGGTCCGACCTCCCGGAGGATTGCACGCTCGCCGTCCGTACGATTAGATCTGTCGTGAGCTGTTGAGATCCTCGGAGGAGGAAAGTTCGTGTCGAATAGACTTGCAGCGCTCGCGGCGGTGCTCGTATTGGTCCTGGTGGCGGCTGCCCCTGCCCTGGCGCAGGACGAGGCTCCCGCCTGCGAACTCTATGACGCTTGTCTGGACACGTCCGAAGAGCAGGAGGCCACCGCCGACCAGTACACCGAGAGCCCCGAACCGACCCAACCGTTACCCGAAACCCCCGCCTCCAAGGTGGAGTGCGAAGGCGACAGCACCAACCCGTGCTCGCCGGACCAGGGGGTTACCCAGAGCGACAACGCCCGGTACGCCGCCGGCGTATCGGAGGCCGCCTTCGACGCGCCCGCTTCGTGTGGTAGCTGCGGCTTGCAGGTGGCCCAGGGTGCGCTAGACGCCATCACCGGAGATGGATTCGGCGACAGCGACTCGGCAGACGCCTTCGGCGCGGCCCTGCAAGCCGCCCGGGACGTCGCGGCTACCAGGGAGGCCGCCGCCTCCGAGGAGGCCGGGTCACCCGAGGAGGACACCGCCGTCTACCGGGCCGCGTTCGAGGCCGCTAAGGAAGCCGGAGCCGACGACGAGACCGCGAAGGAAGCCGCCGAGCAGGCCGTCGCCGAAGCCAACAGCGGCAGGGCGGCCAAGGGCAAGGACCGCAAAGAAAGAGCCGGTGAGGATAAGGCCCGAGAAGACACAGCCAACGACGAAGAGGATGTTGCCGCCAGCGATGAGGAGGACGGCGGTAACGATAGCCCAGGTTCTGGGGACGGGGACGCGGCGACCACGCCTGTGGAAAGCAGTGCTCCCCTCTTGTTCGGCGGCGTCGCCTTCCTCTCGGTTGGTGGCTTCGCGGCCCTCAGGTTCGCCCGGTCGTGGTCTTCGTCCGACTTAAGAAGACTGCCCCGGAACTAGGGGACCGGGAAGGCCGGAGTCCCAAAGTACCCCGGCTCATCCTTACCCTTCTTCGGAGTACGAAGCGTTGATGTTGTCGGCGTCCCACCCACAGGAATGGCAGTAACCGAGCCCAGTCTCCCAGTCGAAATCGAGCCAATTCGTTGCGTTACAGCCGGGGCAACGGGCGGGGTAGGTCCTGGTGTCTATCTCCTGGTTGCTCCAGTACATGAATGGCGTCCTTTTCATCCGTAGGTAGTGGCTCAATCATGGGAGATAAGAGAGATTGTAGCGGTGTAGAAAGAGCCGCAAGCAAATCTCGTGCATCCGATCCGATTTGGAGAACGAGAGACTCTTTCGCACGAAGCGCGAAAGCC
>JAIVIG010000022.1 GCA_020200675.1 Actinomycetota bacterium | reverse complement strand
GGCGCTCAGGACGCCGCCGGCGCGGGGGACGAGCACGGTCTCCATGCCGAGCTCTTCGGCCAAAGAGCAGGCGTGCATCCCGCCCGCCCCGCCGAAGGCCAGGAGGGCGAACTCCCGGGGATCTAGGCCGCGCTCGACGCTGATCACGCGCAGCGCCCGCGTCATCTCCGCGTTCGCCACCCGCACCACCCCCAGAGCTACTTCCTCCGCGTCCAGGTCTACCTCCTCGCCCAAAGTAGAAAGGGCCTTCTCCGACAGCTCGCGTTTGAGTGTCACCTCGCCGCCGAGCTCTGCCCTGTCCGCGAGGTACCCCAAGAACAGGTTCGCGTCCGTGACGGTCGGCTCCTCGCCGCCGGCGTCGTAGGCAGCGGGCCCAGGTTCGGCGCCCGCGGAGTGGGGCCCAACTCTTAAGGCTCCGCCCGCGTCCGCCCAGGCGATGGAGCCGCCGCCGGCGCTCACCGTGTGAACGTCCACCATGGGCAGCTTGATCGGCACCCCCGCCACCACCGTCTCCGTGGTCGTCTGTGCCTCGCCGTCTATGATGGGCGCCACGTCTGTACTCGTCCCACCCATGTCGAAGGTTAAGAGGTTCCGGAAGCCGCCCAAATCCCCGATGAACGCCGCGCCTACGACCCCGCCCGCCGGTCCCGACAGCAGGCATCCCGCTGCGTCCGCCACTGCATCGTCTATGCTCACCACCCCGCCCGAGGACTGCATGATCAAAGGGCTCGGCACGCCGGCTTCCTCGGCCTGGCCGGCCATGTTCTTGAGGTAGGCCGCGAGCTTCGGGGCCAGGTAGGCGTCGGCGGTGGTCGTGGAGAACCGCTCGTACTCCCGAAACTCCGGCAACACCTCGCTCGAGAGCGAGACGTGTACGCTGGGGAGTTCCTCCCGCAGCGCCTCCCCGATTCTTTTTTCGTGCTCCTGGTGCATGAAAGCGAAGAGCAGACACACCGCGATCGCCTCGACCTCCGCTTCCCGCACGGCGGAGACGACCTCCTCCAAGCTCTCCTCGTTCAGCGCCAGGATTTCGCCCTCCGGCCCCATCCTCTCCTCCACGGTAAAGCGCAGCTCGCGCGGGACGAGTGGGGGAGGGCGGTCCTGGGTCAGGTCGTAGAGGGAGGGACGGTTCTGGCGCGCTATCTCCAGCACGTCCCGGAACCCTTCCGTCGTCACGAGTGCCGTCCGGGCGCCGCGCCGTTCGAGGAGGGCGTTCGTCGCCACGGTCATCCCGTGGGCGAGGGCTATCACGGCGTCGGGCTCAACCTCGGAGGTGCCTATGGCGTTCATCACGCCTTCGGACTGGTCCTGGGGGGTGGAGGGGACCTTCGCCGTTATCAGTGTGCCTTCGGAGAGGGCCACCAGGTCCGTGAACGTGCCGCCCACGTCGACCCCGAGCCGCATCTCGCTCACGCGTTCACCCTTGCTCGGCGACGGTCCGGCGCTCTCCCGACCGCTCGGACGCGAACTCGCCGCCCCGGAACGTCTCGGCGGCGACGAACACGGAGACGAGGGTTATAATGCATAGGATGGCCATCCACGCGACCACCGGCCAGTAAGAGCCGCCCGTGGCGCCGACCAGGTAGATGCTGATAAGCGGCCCGGCTCCGCCGCCGATGATCGAGGCGAGCTGGTAGCCCATGGAGACCCCCGAGTAGCGGACCCGCGTGCCGAAGAGCTCCGCGAAGTAGGCGCTCATCGGACCGTACGACATGGCGTGCGCCACCGAGAGCCCGAGCACGCTAGCGAGCACTACCAGGATCGTCGAGCCTGTCTGGATCATCAGGAAGTAGGGGTAGGCGAGGATCAACAGGAGCACCGTGCCGACCAAGTAGATCGGGCGTCGGCCAAAGCGATCGGAGACCATAGCGAAGAGCGGGATGGTAAAGATCTCGATGGCGCAGGCGATCGCGATCCCCAGCAGTATTGTCGCCCTCGGCAGCCCTAAAGTCCTGGTCGCGTAGTCGAGTATGAACACGGTGAAGACGTAGAAGGCCCCGTCGCTTGCCACGCGCGCCCCGATGGCCAGCAGCACGTTCTTCGGGTAGTTGCGCAAGACGTCCATTATCGGCATCTGGGCCTCGCTGTGTTCCTCCTGGACCTCGCTGAACGACGGCGTCTCGAGTAGGCGCAACCGGATGAAGAGTCCGACGCCGACCAGGATAATGCTCAAGAGGAACGGTATGCGCCAGCCCCAGGCCAAAAACTGCTCCTCGGGAAGCACCGCCGCCACGCCGAAGAAGATCCCGGTCGCGAGCAGAAGCCCCGCCGGGACGCCCATCTGAGGCCAGCTCCCGTAGTAGCCTCGCCTGTCCTCAGGGGCATACTCCACGGCCATCAAGGCCGCGCCGCCCCACTCGCCGCCGACGCCGAGGCCCTGGACGATGCGCAACAACACGAGCAGCAGCGGGGCCAGGAGACCTATCTGTTCGAACGTCGGCATGAGACCGACCAAAAACGTCGCTATCCCCATCATGTTCAGCGTAAGGACGAGCATCGCCTTGCGGCCGAGCTTGTCGCCGAAGTGTCCGAAGACCAGACCCCCCAAGGGCCGGGCCACGAAGCCGACCGCGAAGGTCGCCACGGACGAGAGGGTGGCGGCGAGCGGGCTAAACTCCGGGCTGAAGAACAGCTGGCCGAAGACCAGGGTGGCCGCCGTGCCGTAGATAAAGAAGTCGTACCACTCGATGGCGGTCCCTATAAAGCTCGCGCCGAGGACCTGTTTGATGTCCGACGTCCGGACGGTGTCTTCCCTGCTCGATCTATCCATGCTCTCCTCCTAAAATCGCCCCGAAGATAGTTGCTTCTTCTTGCCCATTCCCTCTTCCTGCAAGGATTATAGCGACCGCCGTCTTTTCCCGCTTTGGCCCGCAGGACGAAACTTCGTGGCGAGCACCGAAAACCCTCAGTTGGGTCCGAGAAGCTCCCTGATTACCGCCTCGGTCATCTCCTCCGTCGTTGCGGTGCCCCCGAGATCGCGCGTCCTCGTGCCGGCCGAGATCGCGGCTTCCAGCGCGTCGAGGATGCGTAGGCCGGCTTCGGCGCGGCCTAAATGTTCGAGGAGGAGTGACGCCGCCCAGATCGCCCCGGAGGGGTTCGCTATTCCCTGCCCCGCAATGTCGGGGGCCGAGCCGTGGATCGGCTCGAAGAGCGAGGGAAAACGTCCGTCGGGATTCAAGTTAGCGGAGGGAGCGATCCCGATCGCCCCGGAGACGGCCGCCGTGACCTCGGAGAGCAGGTCTCCCAGAAGGTTCGACCCGACGATCACGTCGAAGTTCTGTGGGTTCAGGACTATTCGGGCTGCCAGGGCGTCGGCGTGCATCAGCGACGCTTCAACGCCGGGATACTCGCCTCCAACCTCGCGAAAGATCTCATCGAAGAACGGCATGGTTATGCTGATGCCGTTCGACTTGGTCGCCCCGACGAGCGTTCCTCGTCGCTTCCCCGCCAGCTCGTAAGCATAGCGGACGACACGCTCGACTCCGCGCCGGGTGAAGACACTCTCCTGGATGGCCACCTCGTCAGGTGTTCCCTGGTACATCCGGCCGCCGGCGTCGGAGTACTCCCCCTCCGTGTTCTCCCGGACCACGGTGATGTCGAGCGCGCCGGGTTCGGAGAGCGGGCTACTAACGCCTCGCAAGAGACGGGCCGGGCGCAGGTTTACGTACTGGTCGAAGCCGCGCCGGATCGGTAGCAAAAGTCCCCAGAGCGAGACGTGATCCGGCACCGTCGGCCACCCGACGGCCCCAAGGTAGATGGCGTCGAAACCTACGAGCGTCTCGAGACCATCATCCGGCATCATCCGGCCGTGCTCCAGATAGTATTCGCAGCCCCACGGAAACTCGGTGAACTCGAGCTCGACCGAGGCATCCATCTCCGCAGCCGCCTCGAGGACTCGAATCCCGACGCCGACGACCTCCGGCCCGATCCCGTCCCCCGCGATCACTGCGATCCTGATCAATATTTCCCCTTTCCCACGCGCGAGCAGAGACATTATAGAGGTCGCCGAGAGCGATGCTGTCGGGGCTGCAGATCCCCGATCCGAGACGTCCGCTAACCGTCGGATGCGACGTTCGACTGTGGGACTCGACCGAGCTCAGGCGTGAAGATCACCGTTCAACAGACCGCGCCGGGCCGCTTCTTGCATAACCGCCCCGACGTCTATGGTCAGCGGACCGCCCATGTCGATACTTACCTCCACGCGATCTTCGGGCCCGACCTCTATCTCGCGCTCGCCGTCGAGCGCGATGCTGCCCGATACGGGCTCTATCTCGGTCGTCTCTCCCGGTAGCATGCGCCTCGTCTCGGACACGCCGACCGGCACGACGAGGCCCGGCGCGAGCGGGACGGTCAACACCGTCTCGGCCTCCTCCGGGTCGGTGAGGCGCAGGTGGAGGCCGTAGGGGGCGGAGCGGGGCGTCGGGTCGAGCAGGCCGGCCACCGACGAGAGGCCGACGGCGTCCGGGGAGGCGGAGGCGACGAAGATCTCGGAGATCTCCTCCGGCCGCCACAGCGCCCGCGCTCCGACGAAGCGATCCGCCGAGACCGCCACGTCTACGAGCGCGCAGTCACGGTCCGCCTCGCCGTTCACGCCGACGCGCAATATCTTCTCTCGTCGTAGAGCTTCTTCTCCCGTTTGCCCGGAGGCTACGAGCCCGGTAGCGAGACCGGCGACGGTTGCCTCGCGCATGGCGGGGAAGGCGTTGTTGGTTCCGGTGGAGAGGGTACAGAGCGGTACGTCCCGGCAGTGGCGGGCGACGAGGCGGTTCGTGCCGTCACCGCCGAGCACCACGATGGCCGCGACGTCGCGTCCGACCATCTCCTCGACGGCGCATACCGTGTCACGGGCGGTGTGGCGGACGGTCATCTCGACGAGTTCGAGGTCCGGGAGCGCCGCGCGCCCCCCGGCGGCGTGGGAGCGTAGGGTTCGGTCCAGAGCGTCGGAGAGACCGGAGGCGGCGGGCATCATGAGGATGCGCCCGACACCCACGGCCCCGAGGCCCACCATCAGCCGGTAGACCATGTTGCCCTTCTCGGTGTTGTCGAAGACGGAGGCCCCCGCCACGAGCCGCCGGATGTCGCGGCCCGAGGCGGGGTTGGCGACGACGCCGACGGTTACTTCGCCGGACAACGGCTGCTAGGAGCCGGAGCCGTCGAGGGAATCTCCGATCAGGCGGTTCACCTTACCCGCGGCCTCCATCTGTGGCATGTGCCCCGTGTCGTCGAGGACCTCCACGCGTGCGTGCTCCGGCAGGTTCTCGGCGTGAGAGTGGGGGACTATATTGTCCTCGCGGCCCCAGATCGCCAGGATCGGGACCTCCACCCCAGAGAGGTCAGGCACGTCGGCCTGCTTGCCGTCCGGGAACACCTTGTCGGCCACGGCGCGCAAAGCTTCGTCTACCCCGTCCATCCGCTTGAACTTCATGACGTCCTGGATCAGCTGGCGATTCACGAGGTCGGGGTCGGCGAAGAGCATCCCCAGGACGTTCTTCATCTCCTTGCGCCTATTCGCGGCGATGAAGCCCTCTATGTAGTCGCCGTTGATCTCCTCCCCAAGCCCCGCGCTGGCGACGAGGACGAGCGAAGCGACCCTGTCGGGGTGCGCGAGCGCGAACGAGCCCGCGATACCGCCGCCCATCGAGTGACCGACGAGATGGGCCCTCTCTACGCCCATCTCGTCCAGAAAGTCCGCTACCACCTCCACGAAGGAGTCGAGGTCGCCTTCACCGACGTCCTTTGTGGACCCACCGTGTCCGGGCAGGTCGAGAGCGTAGACGGTGTGCTCGGCCGCCAGGGCCTCCTGGTTGAAGACCCAGATGTTGATGTCGCCGCCGAAGCCGTGAAGCAGGACGATAGGGGGACCTTCGCCCTCGCCGACCTTGAGGTACTGGATCTGCGTGCCGCCTACTTCTACCTTCTCGGGCTCGGGGCCGCCAGCCTCCTCTGCCGCCTCCTCCGGGTCGAAGTTGGCCTGGAACTCCTCGACGTAGGAGTCTATATCCTCGTCGGAGACGTCGGGAGGGGCGATGACCCCGAGGATGCCGCCCACGGGTATTACGTCGCCCTCTTCGGCGACTCGGCGCCGCAAGACCCCGGCGGCCGGGGTCTCGACGGCGTTGTTGATCTTCTCGCTCTCGACCTCTATGACCTCGTCGCCGGAGCTCAGCTCCGTCCCCTCCTCGACGAGCCACTGGACGACCGTCCCCTCGGTCATCGAGAGCCCCCACTTGGGCATCCCGAGCTTGGTGATCTGCTGCGTCTCGCTCAAGAGGCTACGCCCTGACCGACGGTCTCCTTCACGGCCTTCGCGACCCGCTCGGCGTCGGGGACGTAGAGGTCCTCTAGCGCCGGAGAGAAGGGCGGAGGCGTGTGCGGGGCCGTGACCATCTTCGGGGCGGCCTTCAGGTCCTCGAAGCAGTTTTGGGAGACGAGGGCCACTACGTCGGTGGCGAAGCCGCACCTGGGGTTCGCCTCGTCCACGACCACGAGGCGTCCCGTATTCTCGACGCTCTCGTAGATCGTGTCCTCGTCCAGCGGCGAGGTGGTCCTCGGGTCCACGATCTCGCACTCGATGCCGTCGTCGGCGAGCTGCTCGGCGGCCTGCTCGGCCATCTGTACCATTCGTCCTACGGCAACGATGGTCACGTCGTCGCCTTCGCGCACGAACTCGGCTTCGCCGAGGGGCACGGTGTAAGGTTCCTCCGGGACGTCACCCTCGACCGCGTAGAGCACCTTGTTCTCGAAGAAGATCACGGGGTCGTCATCGCGGATAGAAGAGATCAAGAGTCCCTTAGCGTCGTACGGGTTGGATGGCACGACGACCTTGAGGCCGGGGATGTGAGTAAAGATCGGGTAGAGGCTCTGGGAGTGCTGGCTCGCGGCCCGGATGCCGGCCCCGAACATCGTCCTTATGACCATCGGGGTCTTGGCCTTGCCGCCGAACATATAGCGGAATTTGGCGGCCTGGTTGTAGATCTGGTCCATGCACACGCCGAAGAAGTCCACGAACATGAGCTCCGCGACCGGGCGCAGCCCGGAGCAGGCCGCCCCCGCCGCCGCGCCTATAAAGGCCGATTCGCTGATCGGGGTGTCCAGGGTGCGCTCCGGGAACTTCCCGTAGAGCCCCTTGGTGACGCCCATAACGCCTCCCCAGGCGTCCATCTCACCCGGGCTACCCGCCCCGCCGACGTTGTCCTCCCCGAAGACCACCACGGTCTCGTCCCGCTCCATCTCCTGCGCGAGCGCCTCGTTGATCGCCTGCATAAAGCTGATCGTGCGAGCCAAAATCTTCCTCCTTTCGGTCTTGCGGTCAGCCTTCAGTAGTCAACTTTTTCTTCTTGCTGATTGCTAACGGCTGACCGCTAACGGCTAATAAGATACGTAGACGTCGGTGAGCAGCTTGTCGGGATCGGGCTCAGGAGCGGCCTTGGCCTCCTCGACGGCCTCGTCTATGAGCGCCTTGCCCTCCTCGTCGATCTTGTCGAGATCTTCTTCCTCGACGAGGTCGGCGGAGGTGACGCGCTGGCGGAAGAGCATCAGGCAGTCTTTCTCCTTGCGGATCTCCTCGACCTCGTTCTCGCCGCGGTAGGTCTGGGCGTCACCCTCGAAGTGGCCGTAGTAGCGGTTGACCTTGCACTCTACCAGGGACGGGCCGCCACCCTCGCGGGCACGCTTTATCGCCTCGCCCGCCGCCTCGTAGACCGCGAAGAAGTCGTGGCCGTCCACGACGACGCCGGGCATGGAGAAGCCGTCGGCTCTCTTGGCGATGTCTATGCCCTTGCTGGAGAATGCTTGGGCCGTCGCCTCGGCGTAGCCGTTATTCTCCATGATGAAGACTACGGGAAGGTCCCAGACGCTCGCCAGGTTGAGGCTCTCCAGGAACGTGCCCTGGTTGGCGCCGCCGTCACCGGTGAAGGAGACACCGACCTGCTTCGTGCCGCGCACCTTGGCGGAGAGACCGACGCCGCAGACCAGCGGCGGGCCGCCACCGACAATGCCGTTCGCGCCGAGCATTCCTTTGTCCAGGTCGGCGATGTGCATAGAGCCGCCCTTGCCGCGGCAGATGCCCTCGTCCTTGCCGTAGATCTCGAACATCATCCCCTTGACGTCGCAACCCTTGGCGATGGAGTGGCCGTGCCCGCGGTGTGTGCTCGCTACGTAGTCGTTCTCGTCGAGGTGGGCCATGACGCCAGCGGCGATGGCCTCCTCGCCCGCGTACAGGTGCACGAAGCCCGGGATCTCACCGGTCGCGAACTCCGTGTGCAACCGCTCCTCGAACTCCCGGATCGTGCGCATTGTCCGGTAAGCATCGAGCAAAGCCTCCTTGCTTAGCTCCCTCGCGCCAGCAACCTCTGTCATGAAGCCCCCTTTCCCAGGTGCTTATTTTGTGTGAACCGCCATGATAGATCTGGCGCAAGCGCCGGTCAAGGTCTGTAGAGACACCGCGTCGCTCCATCTCGCCGGCGTCGCGATACGCCGCGTCCCGTTGGGCAACGAGGCCATCCCTAAGCCTTGCCAAGGAACCGCAAGATCCGGCCGTTGATCTCCTCTGGTCTCTCAACGAGCATAAAGTGGCCAACCCCCTCGATCAGCTCGGACTCAGAGCCTTCTCCAAGGTGAGCTGGTACCTCCTTCACTTGCTCCCCGTTAAGGCCATGACAACCGTCCTGGGTACCGTGCAGATAGAGGATAGGTTGGGTGATCGGCCGTCCCCACGCAGCTTCCTGCTCCTCCGCCCACATTGCCGAGCCCATTCGAGCAGGCTCGAATTGCCCCCAGTAGTAGCCCAGAGCGGTTTGGAAGTGGGCCGGATCTCTCAGGCACTCTTTCACGTACGGCAGATCCTCCGTCGCATCGTAGCTGGGAGACCAGTCCTGCCATATACGGTCGATAAAGGCGAAGTCATCCGCCGATATGATCTCCTCGGCGACTGCTTGCATCTGAAAGAACCAGAAGTAGAAAGAACGCTTGATCTGGTCGTAGCTGAACAGGTTTGCTCCAAAGACCTGGAACGGAGGTATGTTCAAGATGGCGCACTGGCGCCAGCGCGCGGGCGCGTGACCCGCGGCCCCCCAGGCGGCTACCGCCCCCCAATCGTGGGCGATGAGCACGGCGTCGCCGTCCCCGCCGAGTGCTTCGTGGAGAGCGACCGCGTCGGCGACCATGGTGCTGGTATGAACGTGGTGGCGGTCGGCCGGAACCTCCGTCGGCGCGAATCCCCGGTTGAACGGGGCCACCGCCCGGTAGCCGGCCTCGGCCAGCTCGGGAAGGAGATAGCGGTAGGTCCAGGGAGAGTCCGGGAATCCGTGCAGGCACAGCGCCAGCGGTCCCTCGCCCATCTCCAGGTAGTGAAATCGCAACCCGTTCGCTCGTACGTCACCCGTCTCGAACTCCGGCATCATGGCTCCCTTCTCCAGGGTTAGTTGGCGCTCGTTCTGTCCGATAATCGGTTGCTGCTCATCGTTCGATCAGCATCTAGCAGAGCCTACTTGCCCGGCTTTCTCGTGCCGGCAACCTCCGTCATGAAGTCCCCTTCCCCGGGTCCTTTTGTTCAAATAGTCACGATATCCGCTGCGGGAATCCCGGTCAAGGTAAGTAGCGATTGCAAGCTCTGCGCTTCCCCCCGCTGCGCTCCCGCCACGGGCTCGGTGTTCGCCAGGGCGGTCAGCGTCTTGTTGCGCTCG
>JAIVIG010000217.1 GCA_020200675.1 Actinomycetota bacterium | reverse complement strand
GAGCGACGCGGGCCGCGACCGGCTCGACGAACATCTCGCGGAGGCCGACGTCCTGCTCACCTCCAACCGCCTCGCCGCCCTGGCGCGCCTCGGGCTCGGCCCGGAAGAGCTAGGCGCCCGGTATCCGCGCCTCTGCTACGTCGCCATAACGGGTTACCCCGCTCCGCACGAGGACGCGCCCGGCCACGACCTTACGTACCTCGCGGACCCCGGTCTGCTCTCCCCGCCCGAGATGCCACGCACCCTGCTAGCCGATCTCGCGGGCGCCGAGCGGGCCGTCTCAGCGACGCTCGCGCTGCTCCTGGACCGCGAGAGAGGGATGGGCGCGGGATACGCCGAGGTCGCCCTCTCCGAAGCGGCGGCGTTCTTCGCCGATCCTCTACGGTACGGGATCACCAAACCGGGAGCGCACCTGGGGGGCGGGTTCCCCGGGTACGGGCTGTACGAGGCGAGGGACGGGTGGGTAGCCGTCGCCGCTCTAGAGGCGCACTTCTGGGAGAGCCTCCTTCTGGAGCTCAGGCTGGAAGAGGCGACCAGGGAGGATCTCGAAGAAGCATTTCTGCAGAAAACGGCCGAAGAATGGGAACAATGGGCCACAGAGCGAGACCTGCCTTTGAAAGCTGTCAGCCATTAGCGGTCAGCTATCAGCCCAAAGGCGGTCGGCATACCAAGAAAGGAGACGACCAAACGTGATAGGCGGGCTCTACTCCGTAAAGGACCTAGCGCGAGCACCTACGACAACGAAAACTGCCAATAAAAAAGCTGATAGCTGAAAGCTTCCGACTGCAAGGAGGAACTGTGAAAGGCCTGATCCAAGACTACCAGTTGACCCTGCCCGCGATCCTCAGGCGGGCCGAGGATCTCTACGGCAAGAAGGAGATCGTCAGCCGCAACCCCGACAAGAGCTTCCACCGCTACACCTACGCCGACTTCGTCCGGCGCACCAAGAAGCTGGCCGTGGCCCTCGGGGAGCTCGGCCTCGAGAAGGGCGACCGGGTAGCCACCCTCGCCTGGAACACGTACCAGCACCTGGAAGCCTACTTCGGCGTCCCAACCGCGGGGCTGGTCCTGAACACCGTAAACCCACGCCTGTCCCAAAACGACCTCTCCTACATCCTCGACCACGCCGGAGATAAGGTGCTGCTCATAGACGAGACCCTCGTGGAGCTGATCGACGGCTTCAAGGACGAGGTGGACCTCGAGCACATATTCGTCTTCTCCGCCGACGGCTCGGCGCCCGAGGGGCTCGAGAGCTACGAGGACCTTCTGGAGGGTGCCGACGAGGCCGACTTCGAGTACCCGGAGCTCGACGAGACCGATGCCGCGGCGCTGTGCTACACCTCCGGGACGACGGGGAGGCCGAAGGGCGCTCTGTACTCGCACCGGAGCGTCTGCCTGCACTCGTTTGCCCTGGCGGCGGCGGACGGTCTGGGGATCCGGGAGCGGGACGTGGTCTTGCCGGTGGTGCCGATGTTCCACGTCAACGCCTGGGGGGTACCGTTCGCCTCCACCATGGTCGGGGCCAAGCAGGTGATGCCCGGTAAGCACCTCGACCCCGAGAGCCTGCTGGAGGACTACGAGCAGGAACGGGTAACGTTCACCGCCGGTGTGCCGACGGTCTTTCTGGCCGTACTGCAGACGCTCGACGGCGACCCGGAGGCCTACGACCTCTCCCGGATGCGAAGCATGGCCATCGGTGGCTCGGCGGCTCCGGAGAGCATGATCCGGGGTTTCGACGAGCGGCACGGCCTCAGCGTGGTCCACGCCTGGGGCATGACCGAGACGGACCCGGTCGCCACCGTTTGCCACCTGACCGGCGAGCTCCTGGAAGCCCCGGAAGACGAGCAGTACAAGTACCGGGCCAAGCAGGGCTTCCCCTTACCCTTCATCGAGATTCGGGGCCGCGGCGACGAGGGCTTCATCCCCTGGGACGGTGAGGCGATGGGCGAGCTCGAGGTGCGCGGTCCGTGGGTAGCCAACAGCTACTTCAACACCGAAGAAGGCAGCGATAAGTTCACCGAAGACGGCTGGTTCAAGACCGGCGACATCGTCACCATCGAACCCCGGGGCTACGTCGAGATCCGGGACCGCGACAAGGACCTCGTCAAGAGCGGGGGGGAGTGGATCTCCTCGGTAGACCTGGAGAACGCCATCATGGGTCACGAAGCCGTCGCCGAGGCCGCCGTGATCGCCATACCACACGAGAAGTGGGACGAACGTCCCCTGGCCGTCGTAGTCCTCAAGGACGGGCAAGAGGCCACCGCGGAAGATCTCCTCTCCCACCTCGAAGGCGACTTCGCCAAGTGGCAACTCCCGGATGCGGTCGAGTTCGTCGACGAGATCCCACGCACCGCTACCGGCAAGTTCCTGAAGATGGAGCTACGCGAACAGTTCAAAGACTACCAGTTCGCACAGAGCTAAAGAAAGAAGGAAAGAGATAGCCCGCAAAGCTGCTAAGGCGCGGTGGGATAAGAAGCGGCGGGAAGAACAATCTTCGTAAAATAGGCCATCTGGTCCTTGACTCCTTCCCATAG
>JAIVIG010000480.1 GCA_020200675.1 Actinomycetota bacterium | reverse complement strand
CCTTCGGTTTCCAGCTGGGCGAGGAGACAGTCGAGGGATCAGCAGAGGCTTTCGTGTTCGCGCCCAAGGGGATCGTGCACGCGTTTTGGAACCAGGGACCCTCGCTGGCAAGGATGCTCGTTATGATGTCCCCGCCCGGGTTCGTGCGGTACCTTGAAGAGCTGGCCGAGGGTCTGGCAACCGTGGGCGACTCCGAGGAGGCGGCTATCGAGCTCCGCAGGACGCTCTCAGAGAAGCACGACATAGAGATCGTGGGGCCGCCCCGGAAAGCCGGGGACTGACTCGCCAATGGGTTGTACGCCCACCTTCCGAGAGTTCTATTTCTAGGCTAATGAAACGGAAAGTGAGGCACAGCCATGCGCAGATCAACAGCCGCGCTCGGCAGCGCGGTGTTCTTCGTGTTAGCTCCGGGGGTGGTCGTGGGCTTGATCCCGTGGTTATTGACGGGGGGTTGGCAGGTGCGCGAGCCTCTGCCGTTCTGGATGCCCATGCGGGTGCTCGGGGGGATACTGCTCGCCGCGGGACTGATCGTGCTGGTTGGGGCGTTCGTGCGTTTCGTCGTGGAGGGCTTCGGGACATCGGCGCCGGTCGCCGCGCCCGAGCGTCTGGTCGTCGGCGAGGTGTATCGCTACGTCCGCAACCCCATGTATGTAGCGGTACTGGCGGCCATCGTCGGCCAGGCGTTGCTCTTGGGCCAGCTCGGACTGCTGCTGTACGCCGGTGCCGCCTGGCTTGTCGTCGCGGCGTTCGTCCACTGGTACGAGGAACCCACCCTCACCCGCCGCTTCGGCGCGAACTACGAAGCCTACCGGCGTGCGGTGCCAGCCTGGTGGCCCCGCCTGCGTCCCTGGGAACCCGGCGGGCATGACGAACCAGGCGCAGGGTGATGCACCTGCAGGCAACCGTCACTCCATGATCGTCTTCCCGCAGGTGAGCTTCGGATAACGCCTCTACTCGACAGGTGGGTGAATAGCTAACGGTTACTGCGGCGCCCGGAGCGGCGTGCCTCGCCAGCCTCTTCGTTCTGAAGATCCTGTGATCTAACGATCTGGCCAGCTCTTTCGCTGACCTCGCCCACGAGTTGGGTGGCGGCGTCAGCGAGCTGTTCGGCGACCTGGCCGACGTCCTCCGTGGAGGAGACGGCGACCTCCTCGACGATCTGGACGGTGCCGCCGGGATCAGACATGTCTGCACGAACCCCGATCACGCGGCGGCTCTTGGGCTCCGGTATCAGCCTCCCCTCTTCCCGGAGCGTGTCCAGGTGCAGCTCCATCGCCTCCAGGACTTCGCGCAGCGCCTCCTCGTAGGTCTCCCCGAACGCAGAGCAGTACCGGAGGTCGGGGACGTTGGCTACGTAGCCGCCGTCCTCAGCGGACCAGAAGATCTCTATACGGTACTTCGGCTGATCCATCACAGCTCCTTCCGCAAATTATACTTCTTCAAGACGGCACGCATCTGTTTTACCTGGTAGGGTTTGCACTCGCCGCCGACCTCTTGGATGTCGATCAGCTCCTCGATGCCCTCCCTGGTGAAGATGTGGTGGCTGCCCCGCACGCGCTCCTTGAAGCCCAGTCGAAGCAGCATGTTCCTGGTCTGCTCAAACGGGATGTTCGCGTCCGAGCGTCCACCGACTATCCTGTCGTAGAGCTTTCGCCTGCTTCCCACTGGAGTGCAGCCTACACCATCGCAGTTGGTAGGGCGGTCCGTCGACTTCAGCAGGATCAACCAGTCACCCTCCTGGTGGCGGACCAGAAGCTCGGCGGGGTGCGTGCGGGCGTCCGCAAGCAGCGCGAGAGCTCCCTGCGTTGCCACCAGTTGTCCGAGGTAGAGGAGCGGGGCGACCACTAGGACCGCCCCCTGCACAGGATGGCGAAGTACTCGGCTAGCCGCTTTGCGGTAATCTTCTCCCAACGTCCGCTGGCCAGCAGCATGAACCAGCCGCGTCCGTAAAGAGCCAGCGTGACGTGGTGCCTGGCATGGGCGATGGGCTCGCCGACGTGATGGACGAGCCTTTAGTCTGCCGGGTTGCAGTACGGTTGGCAGTAAATGAGGTCCTGAGCTAATTCGGGACCTCTCTTTTTACCTCCAGGTCTTCCACGTTTTACCTGCAAAACAAGGAGAAAGCGGAGAGGGTGGGATTCGAACCCACGAGACGGTTCAACACCGCCTACGCGATTTCCAGTCGCGCTCCTTCGGCCAACTCGGACACCTCTCCTTAGAACGCTGCCGGAGGAGTTTATCAAAGATCATCCCAGGTGCTCCCCGAAGAACGCGAGCGTGCGGTAACCCTTCAGACGCCGCTCTCGGTGGGATAGCCGGCTTCGATCCAGTTCTTCTTGCCGCCCTCGTACTCGTAAGCGTTCTCGTAGCCCATGGCCGTCAGCTCACGGACGACCCGCGTCGAGGAGTGTCAGTTGAAGTTCGAGCAGTAGGCGACGATCTGCGCGCTCTTGTCCGGCAGGAGCTCTGGGGCCCTGGCCGTGTCCTGAAACCGGATCGCGCCCGGCAGGTGAGCCTGCCGGTAGGAGGCATCTCCCAAAACTTCCAGCAGG
>JAIVIG010000479.1 GCA_020200675.1 Actinomycetota bacterium | reverse complement strand
GGCCAACACTGGGTGCAAGGGAGTTTTTCAACAGCCTCGGGCTTTCTCGGAAACCCGCCCTCCTCGGTGCGATGTTTCATTTGGCCGGTATTTTGTAATACCACTTGCGTTGTCTTGAAGTTCGGGATAGAGTTGTGGTAGGCGATCCGCCGGGGAAGGCGGGAAAAAGGAGGCGAGTGAATTGGCCTATCAACTGGAAGGGCGCTTGCTGGAGGTCTGCGACTGCAACGTGCTGTGTCCCTGCTGGATCGGCGAGGACCCCGACAACGGCACCTGCGACGCGGTCGTGGCTTACCAATTCGACAAAGGCACGGTAGACGGTGTGGACGTCTCGGGGCTTACCCTGGCCCTCCTGCCCCACATCCCCGGCAACATCCTTCAAGGCAACTGGAAGGTGGCTGTATTTGTGGACGACGCGGCCACGGACGAGCAGCAAGAGGCGCTGCTGAACGTCTTCACCGGCAAGCTCGGCGGCCCCGTGGCGGACTTCGCGGCCCTCATCGGCGAGGTCGTCTCAGTGGAGCGGGCGCCTATCACCTTCACCGTCGAGGAGGGCAAGGGCTCGCTTCGGATCGGCTCCGGCCCGACCCCGGTCGCCGAGGCTGACATAGCCTCCTATATGGGGGCCACCGATAAGCCCACCACGCTCCAGGAGACGGTCTTCTCCACGATCCCCGGCTCGCCCGCCTACGTGAGCAAGGCTACGAAGTACCGGCGCAACTCCTCCGATTACGGCCTGCGGAACGTGGACCTCGAGAATCACAACGCTGTCCAGGGGCTCTTCAGGTTTGAGGCGGCCTGAAAAAAGGGCACGGACGAGAGCCAGCGTAACTCGCTGGCTCTCGTCCCTATTGATCGTCTAAGGGGAGGTACCTAGATCTATGTGGGCCGCGCCACGCGACGACCGTAGGCTCTTCGCCGCCCTGATGGTGGCGCTGATCACCATGGCCTGGCTGGCGCTGTGGGTCTGGGGACAGTCCCCCTACGGCCGGTTCCTCAGTCACCACAGCCTGGAGGCGGTCAGGGGCGACGCCGCCCTCATGCTTGTTTTCGTTGCCGGTTGGACCCTGATGGTGGTAGCCATGATGTTGCCGACCAGCCTGCCGCTCGTGACGTTGTTCCGCACCCTCGTCCGAGGGCGGCCGGATCGCGCGCGGCTAACAGTGTTACTCATTGCCGGCTACCTCGTCGTCTGGACGCTGTTCGGCGTCCTGGCCTACTCCGGCGATTGGATCCTGCACGGGGCCGTCGAGCAAAGCACGTGGCTGGAGGCCAACATCGTCCCGTTCATCGGGGCGGGGACTCTGATCATGGCCGGGCTCTACCAGTTCACGCCGCTCAAGTACAAGTGTCTGGAGAAGTGCCGCTCGCCCCTGAGCTTCGTCACTGAGCATTGGCGGGGGAGCCACGAGCGATCGCAGTCATTCCTATTAGGGGCGCATCACGGGCTGTTCTGCGTAGGGTGCTGCTGGTCGCTGATGCTACTCATGTTCGCCATCGGCGCTGGGAGCCTCGGCTGGATGCTAGTGTTGGGTGCGGTGATGGCAGTCGAGAAGAACATGCCCTGGGGACGGAAGATCAGCGCGCCGCTGGGGGTGCTACTTCTTGGATGGGGCCTGGCTGTGATTGCGTCCGCCGCTCTCACAGAGCAGCACCTGCACCTCCACTAAGCAGGCTCCGGTAGCCGGTTACCCTATTACGCAATCGTGCCCACTGTAATAATCTCGGACCTTAAGGTGCTCCACACGTGCTGGAGGTTTAGGCCGGCTTCTCCACCCACTCGGGGGGCGGCGTGATCTCGGGCTCGGGCTTGCCACCGGGTACACCGTCGCCCGTGGAGGTCACGGTTATCAAGACCCGCACTTTCATGTCGTGGTCGCAGAGGGCCTGGCACGAGAGCCGGACCTGCCCGAGGAGGCTGCGTTTCTCCAGGACCTCCAGCTCGGCCTTCGTCATCCGCTCGGGTTCGCCCTCAAGGTACTCGACGCGGCAGGTGGTGCACTTAGCGTAAGAGCCGCAGCGGTGCAGGATGTCTACCCCAGCATCCTCCTCTATTGCCAATACTAGCCGCTTCCCGTCTGAGATGGCGAAAATCCCCACGCCCTCTACTTCTAACCTAGGCACGAAAGCCCTCCTTCCTCATTCGGAGCATCTTGCGGCTCGATCGAGTCGCGGGTCATGATAGCCGCCTTGTGTCGCGCGCGACACAAGGCGGCTGGTAGCTTATTCACCCAACTGCCTAGAAGACTAGTCTTCGCGGAAACCTCTATGCACGATCCTGCATAACATTCTGCTCCAGTTGGGATTTTTCCCGCGTCTTGGCGATTCCTGTGCGCCGGGACCTATCACAATATCTTGTGGCGTCGCATAAAGTTGCGGGATCTTGGAAGGGGCGCAGGCGGCTAGCACTTCCTCATGTAATATCCAAATGCAACGCACGCCTGAGCTTCGCTTCTCCGCCATCCTCGGTCAGGAGCCGGAGGTCGAGCTGGCGCTGGTCTAGCGGTTACCCGCTCGTGCCCTGCTTACGGAACTGTGTGCAGGTAGCCCGATC
>JAIVIG010000216.1:1709-5235 GCA_020200675.1 Actinomycetota bacterium | reverse complement strand
CCGCTTCCAGACCGATCACGGCCGCTATATCGGAAGCATGCTTTCGCGCCAGCTCGAGCACGATGGCGCCGCCCATCGAGCAGCCGAGCACTACCGGCCGTTCGAGGTCCAGTGCCTCCAGGATCTCCTCTTTCGAGAGGCCGAGATCGAGAGCCACCCGGATGTGGCTCTGTATGTGTCCCTTGCTCGCCCGCATCACCGTAAGGCTGACGATAAAGAGTAGTTCCTTGGTCTTGCGGTCCAGCCTGCGCTGTTCGAGGTAAGCCGCGTTCACGAGGTTGTTGCTCGCCTGCAAAACGTCGAAGTCGTACTCGCTCATCACCTTGTGATAGTCGAGGACGTAGCCCCTCTTCTCGGCCATCTCGTCGATGTAGGCCTGCTTCTCTTCACGAGTCGCCATTTTTGTCCTCCCTTCGGTCGGACAGCCGTCAGCTTTTAGCTTTCAGCCATCAGCCAGGGCCGGCTTTCGCCGGCTCCTTTGCCCTTAACCATCGCTCTTCACTGGACCTCGGCCTTCACCACCTGCGTCGCTCTTTCCATCAAGAGAAGCTGATAGCTTCTCTAATATCGGGAGCAGATACTCCCTGAAGCGCGGGTAGTTCTCCGCCATCGGGAAGTGACCTATACCCTCCATCTTCGCGCTCATGGCACCGGGGATGGAGGCCGCCGTCGCGAAGGTCTCCTCGGGGGAGCAGGCGTGGTCGTACTCGCCAGTCAGCAGGTAGACCGGACACCGGGAGGTGTCGATCTCTCCCTCACGCCCCCGGAGGTCCCAGTCCACGCTGTAGAAGTAGGTGCCGGCCCGGTAGACACCGGGACCGCCCTGGCTGTAAACCCACCATATCTCTCTTCGGGCGGCCTCGGGACTCTGAGGGGCACTGAGGCCATAGGTCCAGGAAGAAGCCACCACCGATCCGTCTACATCGGGCATGATGGTCCAGTCGAGGAATCGGCCCTCTATCTTGCTCGCCGCCGCTTCCAGACCGATCACGGCCGCTATATCGGAAGCATGCTTTCGCGCCAGCTCGAGCACGATGGCGCCGCCCATCGAGCAGCCGAGCACTACCGGCCGTTCGAGGTCCAGTGCCTCCAGGAAGGACATAATCGTCTCGACGTAGGCGTCGCGTGTGAGAAGGTACTCCTCTTCCCACCATCCCTCGGGCGGCAGCGAGCGACCATGGTAGGGCAGATCGAAGGCGACGACGCGCCACTGGGAGGTTACTCCCGCGTCGCAGAGCAGGTGCCGGTACTGGCGAGAGTCGGCCCCCGCGGTATGCAGGCAGACGAGCGGACGTCCCTGGCCGCTCTCCTCGAAGTAGATGCGGTTGCGGACGCCCGCGACCTCGACGTATACGTATCTTCCCGTTATGGGGTCCAGCTCAGGCACGGCCACCGCCGATCTCCTGGGCGATCCTGAAGATCCTCGCCAGAGCATGCAGGTGGCGCACGAACACCTTGCGGTCGCCCTCTATGCTGAACGAAGGGACGCGGCCATTCATCGAGAGGAGATCCTGATAGAAGGGCGGGGGAACGGGTTGGAGGAAGGTCAGCCAGTCCTCGCGCGTTCCGCGGAGCGTGACGCTCCACGAGGCACTGATGTCCGGCTCCAGGATGACCTCGGCTACCCTTCCTCCCTCGAAGCGGAGCAGTACGGTCTCCTTGCCGGCCACGAGGACGAGGTCGAGCGTACACCAGCGGCCGATCACGGCCAGCTCGGTGTCGTTCGTGACGGCCTCGCGCAGGAGCTCGAACCAGCCTCGCTCGGGGAAGACCGCTCGGGTGCTATTGCGTATGGTCAACTTCCCCGCTCAAGTTCTCCAGAAAGGCGTAGATCGAGGCGTGTCCCTCCGGGCCGTAACCCTGGGCCGCGGCGGCCTGCCAGAGCTGGGCGACGGCCGCGCCCGAGAACTTGGGGTGGTCCATCTCGGCCGCCGTCTCGAGCGCGAGCTTCAGGTCTTTGGCCATGAGGTCGAGCGCGAAGCCGTCGTCGAACGCCCGGTTGAGGATGAACCGGGGGAACTTGACCTCCGTCGAGTAGCTCCTCCCGTTGCCGGCGTTTAGCACCTCGAGAAGCGTCTCCGGGGCGATGCCGGCCTTTCGAGCCAGGATGACCGCTTCAGCGGCGCTCGCAAGCGTCCTCGCCGAGAGCAGGTTGTTGAGGGACTTGACGAGGTGACCAGCGCCGTGGTCGCCGACGTGGAATATCTTCTCGCCGAACGCCTGAAAGACCTCGTAGTATCTCTCGAAGACCTCCCTCTTGCCTCCGACCATCACCGCCAGCTTCCCCTCCTCGGCTCGCAGGACGCCGCCGCTAATCGGCGCGTCGAGCATCTCTATCCCCTCCCCGGCGAGCCTCCCCGCGATGGTCCTGGTCGAAGAAGGCCGCGAGCTGGAGGTGTCGATCAGTACCTTGCCGGAGGAGAGCCCGTCCGCCAGCCCTCCATCCCCCAGAACGGCTCTCTCCACCACGTCCGAGTCCGGGAGCGAGAGGAGAACCACGTCAGCAAAAGTGGCTAGGGCTTTGAGGTTGTCCGCAGGTTCGGCCGCGGTATCGCCGAGACTCGATAGGGCCTCCGGGTTTACGTCGTAGACCGAGACTTCGAAACCACTCTCGAGGAAGCGCCGACACATGGGTCCCCCCATATTCCCCAGGCCGACGAAGCCTATCCTCATGCGCCGGCCGTCGTCTCGTCGCGAACGATCGCCAGGGGGCGGACCGGCGAGCCGGTCGCGCCGACGAACTTCAGGGGCGTGCAGACGAAGTCGAAGCGGTGGCGGCCCGCGGCAGCGAGCTCTTCGAGGTTCAGGTTCTCGATGATGTAGATGCCGCGTCTTGCCAGCAGGATCAGGTGCCCGGGGAGCATGCAGCCCAGCTCGGGGTCCTTCAGCCCCGGCACGTCCCAGCCCGCGTTGTCCGCCCCCACCGCCACAACACCCCTGTCCGCCACCCAGTAGGACGCACCCGCGTCCATCCCCGGCCCCGCGAGGTAGCGCTCGGCATTCCCCCAATGGCGGCCGTTCCCGGTCCGCACGAGCACGACGTCGCCGGGCTCTATCCCAACGCCCTGCTCCTCGCAGCAGGCTTCGAGGTCCTCTGCCGTAACGACGTGGCCGGGCTCTAGGGAGTCGACGCCCTCCTTTGCGGCCACGTCGAGAAGGACGCCAGGCGCGACTATAGGTGGGATCTCCTCGACGCCGCGTTGGGTAAAGCCGCGCGAGCTCTGAACGTCTTCTACAGGAACGCCGCCGTAGAGCACGAGGGCGTCGGACTGGTGGCAGAGGGCGTCTATGTGAGTGCCGGTGTGCTCCCCGCAGATGATGACCCCGGCGGCGCCGGTACGCGGCCCGGCCTCCTCGGGCCGGTACTCGTCCTCGTGATGGCGGTGCAAGAGGTAGGAATAGCCGGCCTGCTGGTGAGCAGGGTGTATGGGCATCTCCGCGGTGCGCGGTTGCTCCAGGTCGAAGATACGCGTGTTGTCTATCATGCCGGTGCGCCGGTTTTGCTCTTCAAGGACAGCAAGGGCTC
>JAIVIG010000216.1:0-1703 GCA_020200675.1 Actinomycetota bacterium | reverse complement strand
CTGCCAACGGGGCGGTCGGTGCCAGGAGCCGTCCTCGGCTCGTCCGGAGAGGTCTCGGGTGCCCGATCACCAGCTTCGGGCGCAGCCTCAACGTCTTCCGAGAAGTCCACGTCTTTGGTCTCTGGCCCCCACACCGCACCTGCAACCATCAGGAGAGAGCCTACCGCCAGGAGGACGAGCACCGTGTACTCGAAGGGCATGAAGGCCGCCAGACCCGCCTGGTAGTAGGCATACAACGAAGGGAGGACCACCGCGAGGCTGTAGCCGATGCCGAAGGCCGAGGCCCGGATGCCGGTCTGGAAGCGCTCGTTGATGTAGGCGGTCGATATGCCCCAGCACGAGACGACCAGGAGCGTGATTATCGTCGCCAGTAGGATGACCAGGAAAAGGTTCTGCGGCGGCGCGCTCAACAGCAGGTAGTAGAGGAAGGTACCCGCCACCGCCGCGATGAGGCCGTACACGATCAGGAATGGCCGTCGTCCCACACGCTGGCTGATCACCCCGGAGGCGATGTAGCCCCCGACCAGCACGACGTTGGAGACGACGAGCGTTATCGTGGTGTTCGTCTGGGAGAGACCGACCTGGCTGCCGAGTAGACCCGGGAGGATCGCTGCGACCGTTTGCAGCGTCAGCCAGAAGCCGGTCATCAGCACGAAGACCTGCAGGAAGCTCAGCAGGTTTTCCCGCTCGGTGAACAACTGCCTGAGGGGAGATCCGCCCCCCCCGCTCTCTTCGAAGAGCTCGGACTCATCCACGAAGCGTACGTAGTAGAAGACGAGGGCGAAGGCGAGGAGGGACCCGATGACGAAAGGTATCCTCCAACCCCACTGCACGTAGGGCGAGTTTATATCGCCGGCCGGTATGAACAGGAGCAGGACCGTCGTGATCGCGGAGATTGTGGCGAAGGCCAGCGGGTAGCCACTCATAATCACCGCACTATAGAACCCGCGCTTCTCCTTGGGAGAGTACTCCATCGCCAGCGGGTTCGCTGAGGTGTACTCCCCGCCCAGGAAGACGCCGTCCACCAGGCGCAGGACGATCAATATGATCACTGCCGCTATGCCCCACTGCTGGTAGCCCGGCAGCAGGGCCATGAGCCCCGTCACCACGCCGAAGCCGGTTACGGATATGATCGTCGTGCGTCTCCTGCCTATCGAGTCTGCGAAGTGGCCGAAGATAACGGACCCTATGGGTCGGCCGAGGAGCGTCGCCGCGAAGATCGTACCAGAGACTACCGACTTCTCGAGCGTACCCATCTCGGGCGCGACGAAGTAGATTAGAGCAGGCGCCAAGACCACTATCGGCAGATAGATGTCGAACATGTCGACGAAGAACCCGAACCACGCCCCCCGGATGGCGTGCTTTGCTCGAGGGTCTAGGCTCTCCCGTTGCCCATTTGCCGCGGTTGCCATACAACTCCTTTCCCACGTTTCCCCAACGCGACCATTCTTTCATCTTGTGGCCTCTGCTGCTACCCGGCGAAGCCGGCTCCGGAGCGGCGCGCCTACTTGCCGGGGACGGCCGCTGCGGCTATGTTGTCTCGAGGCGAGAGGAGGAGTCGTGCCAGGTTCAGAGATCTGCTTTACTGATCTGTGCGGAGGCTGCTAAACGCTGTGGTAGGATCGGCTCATGGACAACTCACTTTCAAAGGAAGCCACAGACTGGCGCGAGGGAAGGCGCTTGAGAGCCTGGGAGCTCAAGAA
>JAIVIG010000478.1:1892-5925 GCA_020200675.1 Actinomycetota bacterium | reverse complement strand
GCTGTAGCGTGACCGTTGTCCAGAGCCCCGAGACGCTCATAAACCGCGAAGACCCGCAGGTCGGCGAGCTCGTGAAGGGTTACCTCGAAGAGGATGGTATAGGGGTTCGTGTGGGCCGCAGGGCCGAGAAGGCCCGGAAAGAGGGCGAGGACGCGGTCATCACGCTCGACGACGGCGAGGAGATAAGGACCGACGTCCTGATCATGACCGCGGGCCGGACGCCGCGGGTCGAGGGCCTCGGGCTCGAGTCGGTCGGGGTGGAGGAGAACAAGAGCGGCCTCGCGGTGGACGACCGCTGCCGGGTCGAGGGGACGAGCGGTCTCTGGGCGGTCGGGGACGTGACGGGCGTCCTGCTCTTCACGCACGTGGCCCAATACCAGGGCAAGATCGTGGCCGCGAACATCCTCGGCGGGGATCGGAGGGCTGATTACAGCGGCGTGCCGCGGGTGGTCTTCTCGGACCCGGAGGTCGCCGCCACGGGGCTGACCGAGGACCAAGCATGGGATCAGGGCATGAACGTCGCCTCGATCAACCTGGACATGGCCTCGTCGCTCGCCCGTCCCGTAACCTACGAGAAGGAACCGCGGGGCAACCTCGGGCTCGTGGTCGACCGCGACGAGAGGATCCTTGTCGGAGCCTGGGCGGTCGCGCCGCAGGCTGGGGAGTGGATCCATCAGGCGTGCCTGGCGGTCAAGGCGCGCGTGTCCGTGGACACCCTGCTGGACAGCGTGTTCCAGTTCCCCACCTTCTCCCAGGGATACCTCGAAGCGCTAGAGAAGATGGACCTGTAGCTCCCATCGAGAGGAGATGACAATGCACAAGAACCCGGACTCAGGTGAGATCAAACGCATTCTGGAGGAGTCGCGCAACGTCGCGGTCGTGGGGCTCTCGGACAGCCCCTACCGCACGAGCCACGCTATCGCGAGCGCCATTCAGAGGGCCGGGTACAGAATCTTCCCGGTAAACCCGAACCTCACCGGGCCGGTCCTGGGCGAGGAACCGTACGCCACGGTCGAGGAGATACCGGAGCCCATAGACATCGTGGACGTCTTCCGTAGGAGCGAGAAGGTCGCGCCGGTCGCGGAGGACGCCGTGGCCGCCGGGGCAAAGGTTTTGTGGTTGCAGTCGGGCGTGATCAACGCGGAGGCCGCGAGGTACGCCGAGGAGCATGACCTCACCGTGATCATGGACCGATGCATCAAGGTGGACCACGCCATGTTGGTGGGCAGGTAAGCGTTCGGATTCAGCTCAGATCCCCGGTTCTCCCTGTTATAAATCTGAGAAAACGGGTAGGTTAGGTAATGAGGGAATCATGGTGTCGAAAGATAGGAGAAGCTTGTGCCACGCATCCAACCCGTGGAACCAGAGAACGCCCCGGAGGTCTCGCAGGAGTACGTCGAGGCCGGCAAGCAGATGACCGGCGGGGAGGTCATCAACTTCTTCAAGCAAATGTCCGTCTCCCCGACGTCCTTCAAGGGATACATGGACCTGGCTGAGACGCTTCAGGGGGGAGCCCTCGACCGCCAAACGCAGGAATCTATCGCCGTCGCCGTCTCGGACTTCGACGGCTGCGTTTACTGACTGTCGGTCCACTCCGCCGTGGCGGAGCAAGAGGGCCTCAGCCAGGACGAGGTCCGGCTGGCGCAGCAGTTCGAGTCCGAGGACGAGAAGCGGGCGGCCGCCCTGCGGTTCGCGCACGACGTGATCGAGAGCCGCGGACACCCTTCGGACGACTCGTTCAACGAGGTCCGGGAGGCAGGTTGGACCGACGAGCAGATCATGGAGATGATCGCCAACGTCTCCCTCACCCAACTCTCCAACTACATGAACGACTCCATCCAAACAGAGGTAGATCTCCCAGTCGTCGAGCCGATTCAGAGCAGGTAACGAGCTACTAATCTTCAAGGGGGCGGTTACACCGCCCCCTTTTTCGTGACTCTCGACCGGAGCCACGAGTAAGAAAGGAGATGCCCTGGTGAGGATTTGCGTGTTCGACGTAAACGAGACGTTGCTGGACCTGGGGGCGCTAGACCCGCAGTTCGAGCGCGTCTTCGGCGACGCCTCCACGCGCCAGGCGTGGTTCGGCCAGTTCTTGACCTCTTGGCTGACGGCAATGGTGACCGGCGTCTACCAGGAGTTCGGCACGATCGGGGGTACCGCCCTGGAAATGGTCGCCGAGCGCCAAGGTGTAAAGCTCTCGGACGAGGACAAAGGGCAGATCCTGAGCGGAATGCAGGAGCTTCCGCCGCACCCGGAGGTGGAGGAGAATCTCGCTCGCCTGCGTGATGCGGGTATACGCCTGGCCGCCCTGACAAACTCGACGCAGCAGGTGGCCGACGCGCAGATAGACAACTCGGGCCTACGCGAGTACTTCGATCAAGTCCTCTCCGCGGACGCCGGTCCTCAACCCGCTCTTCGAGCGCCCTGACGTCGTCGGGTCCGACCTGCGGGAGGTCGCCGACGGCATCCTCGAGGCCGAGTCTTAGGACCAGGTGCGGGACCTATTAGCAAGGATACTGTAGTGTTACCTTCGGGAAGCCCTTTCGGAGGAGGTAGCGGATGCCGGGCGCAATCGGTTTCGACATCTACGGCACGCTGGTCGATCCACTGGAGATGAACGAGCACTTGCAGCCCGTAGTCGGGGAGGATCTCGCGGATAGGTTCAGCGAACTCTGGCGTGGCAAGCAGATCGAGTACACCTTTCGGCGGGCCTTGATGCGCAAGTACGAGGACTTTGGCGTCTGTACTCGCCAGGCTCTGGTCCATGCCACAAACGTTCTCGGCGTGGACTTCTCCGACGAAGAGCAGGAGAAGCTCATCCAGGAGTACCAGAATCTGCGGCCCTTCCCGGACGTCATCCCCGGCATCGAGGCCCTGAATTCGAAAGGCCACACGCTCGTCGCGTTCTCCAACGGCGTCGAGGCGACGGCCAGGACGTTGTTGGATCGGGCCGGCGTTCTGGAGCACCTACATGGCGTGATCAGCGTCGACGACGTGAAGACTTTCAAGCCGGACCCAGAGGTCTACCATTACCTCGCCCGTCGTCTCGGCACGGAACCGTCAGAAATCTGGCTCGTCTCCAGCAACCCGTTCGACGTCATCGGAGCCAAGGCCGTCGGCCTCATGGCGGCCTGGATACAACGCAAACCCGACACCCAGTTCGATCCCTGGGGAATACAGCCCGACCTCGTCGCCCCGGACCTCGAAGCACTCGCGGAGAGATTGTAGGTGACGCTCGAGGCACCCGTCCTCCTCGACGTCTTCGTTTACGGCACCCTGAAACGGGGCCAGCGCAATCACGAACGCTTCTGCCGGGGAGCGCTCGCGATGAGAGAAGCGACCGTCCGCGGCCGGCTCTACGACCTCCCCTTCGGCTTCCCGGCCCTCGCCGTACCCAAAGAGGACGTGCAGGCTACGGGCACGGGGGACTATCTGTTCGACGCGAGGACACGAAGCCACGCGCAAACCGGACCGCAAGAAGTATCCCCTAACTGGGATATGGTTTACGGCGAGCTTCTCACCTTCGACGACCCCGAGAAACGTCTCCCGGGCCTCGACGCTCTGGAGGGCTTCCGCCCGGGCGAGAGCGGCCTCTACAGACGCGTACTCGTCCCCGCAACGCTCGCAGAGGCGGGCACGACCGTTCTGGCGTGGACCTACGCAGTCGATTCGACAAGCGGCACCTACCTACCCGAAGGACGTTGGCCCGCTCCGTAGGCTCAGGCAAAGACGGAGATTCGGTCCCCAAGGAGCAAGAGCAACCTGGACGCTGCGGCTGTGCGGAACCTGCGGCGGCTATCAGGCCACGCCATAATGTCTGCGACGCATAGGAGGAACCAGGGTGGCGGAAACAGAGCGCGCCCCGGTCGCCGTTCGAGGCGTAAGCGAGGGCTGTTTTCGGAAGGAGTACCCCGATGACGGTGGAAGTGATCGGCGTGGACCACATCTTCGTGGCGGTGAAGGACCTCGGGCGTTCGGAGGAGTTCTACGACCGCATAATGGGGGTGCTTGGCTTCCGCAAGGGGGAGGGCAC
>JAIVIG010000478.1:0-1813 GCA_020200675.1 Actinomycetota bacterium | reverse complement strand
AACCGCCAGTTCGCCTACTCGCTGAGACCGGCCAGAGACGGCACCCCCGACCACGACCCCTACGCCCCCGGACTGCACCACCTATGCTTCCGGGTGGTGGACGAGGCCGCCGTGGACCGCGCGGCGAGGGAGCTGCGGGAGGCGGGCATCGAGGTTACGGAGCCGCGCTACTACCCAGAGTATGCCCCGGACTACTACGCGACGTTCTTCGAGGACCCGGACGGGATCAGGCTGGAGGTAATGAACTTCCGGGAGATCAGGCGCAAGGTGATGTACGACTGGGAGGCCAGGGCCGGCCTGTAAGGTCACCAACCGATCCCGGCGCCGGCGCGGCGCCGATAAAGGACAGGTACACGATCCGCTCGACGCCAGCAGCCACCGCCGCGTCGATAGCGTCGATGTGCTGGCGCAACCTGTCGTACGCCTCGCCCGCCGAGACCATAAAGAAGGTCCGTACGCCGGACAGGATCCTCCGCGTCGCCCGGGGATCGTCGTACGAGGCTTCGGCAGCTTTCGCCGCCGGGAGATCGGGCGCGCGATCCAGGTCACGGACGATCAACCTCTGGCTATACCCCAACTCCGCCAGACGGGTAGCGACCCTGCCCCCGACAGCGCCGGTAGCGCCCGTGATACCGAATGTAGGTGCTTCAGCCATCGCCCGTCGAGTGTATCCCCGCAAGTAAATGCAGTGCCTCGGACGATCGGAGAGTTAGCCGCCCGGCTCCGGCGGTAACCAGGCGGCTATCTGCGCCGGTTAGCAAATTCGATCTCGTGGGAGATCCAAGCGTCCTTCAGACGCGTTGTCCGGCTTCACCGGCGACGGCCGAAGTGCGGGTGGCGAGGCTCACGGCGACGAGGACGACTATGTTGGCGAGCAGGGCGACGATGCCGACGTTGGTGTCGCCTACGGAGCCCAGGAACGGAAAGACGGCGCGCAGTTGGGTCTCGGTTACGGTCAGGTAGGTTACGACGGCGACGCCGACGAAGATACCCGCACCCGCGCCCCACTTGGTGACGAAGTTGTTCGGCATGAAGCTGAAGAGCAGGGCCGGTAAGAGCTGGGTGACATAGGCGTAGCCCAGGAGCAGGAGGAGCACCAGGTCCAGGGCGCTCGTGATCGTAAACACCATCGCCACGAGCGCGACCACAGGTACGAGGAACTTCGCGAGCCTGCCGACCTGTTCCTCCGACGTTTCGGGCCTTACGACCCTGTAGACGTTTTTGGAAAGCACCGTCGCCGAGACCATGAGGAGCATCGACCCGGGGACCAGCGCCGTGAGGAGTCCGGCCGCCCCGATCAGGCCGACCATCCACGGGTCGAACTGCTGCAGAGAGACCCGCAAGAGCGAGAGGTCGGCCTCCGGGCCTTCGAGGGCGGGCACGCTGAGTATCGCGGCGAAACCGACGAAGAAGGCGAAGAGCATTATCAGCTGGTAGAGGGGCATGAAGATCGCGTTTCGCCGGAAGGTCCGCGCGTTCTGGGCCGAGAAGACCGAGCCGAAAGTGTGCGGCCACATGTAGAAGCCCAGAGCCGTCAGCAGCACCGTCGAGATGAACCACGGCACGCTTTGTCCCTCGGCGGGAAGCGTGAGGAACTCGGGTTTCTCGGCGTTTATCTGCTGGAACATCTCCCCTATGCCGCCGTAGAGGGCAAAGGGCAGGTACAGCCCGAGAAAGACGACGACTGCCAGCACCATGGCGTCCTTTACCACGGATGTCCACGCCGAGCCGTGGATGCCGCTGACGATGACGTACACCGTCACCGCCACCACTCCTATGATTATCGCTACCGTCGAGGATATGGAACCGTAGG
>JAIVIG010000021.1 GCA_020200675.1 Actinomycetota bacterium | reverse complement strand
GAGTAGCAGGGCGGAAGGGAGCGAGTTGGCGAGGGCGGTGATCCCGCCGTAGAACAGCGTGAAGCCCAGGTAGATCGGGTTGCGCGTGAAGCGGTACGGGCCTTCGACGACGAGGCTGCTCGTTGGTTTGTCCGGTCTTACGTCTGTCCCCGCGCGGCGCATGGTATGGAGGCTGGAGAGGAACAGCAACAACCCGGCGCCGAGCAGCGGCAGACCGACTGGGCGCGCGACCTTGCGCGGCAAGAAGGCCGCTGGGAACAAGGTTTTCGCCAGCAGCCCGGCGGCGAGAGCGCCGCCGTAGATCAGGGGCGGCGGCGCGACCACGCCCGCGGTGTCCGACGCTTCGTTCGGCTTATCGCTCATCGTTCGTAAACCTCCTGTACCCGGCCGGTAGGAACTCGCAACTATGTACGTCTACGCGAGAACTCAGAGCTGGTTCCGCGGGGTGACCGGTGCCCGATATCCACCCCGAAACGGTCCGGCTATGTTTTATGATTAGACGGTGGACGGGATGGGTCACGATGGAAACTTTGAGGCGCGTCTGAGAAGAGCGGTGGCGAAGCCGCTGGATTGTTGGCGTGAGGTTTACGAGAGCTTCTCGCCGGTGGACCTGCGGACGGGGGAGCGGAGGCCGCGGGTCCCGGAGCCGGGGACGGACTGCCGGCGAGCGGCGGTGCTGGTGCCGATCATGCTTGCCTCCGAGGGAGCCCGGGTGGTCTACACATTGAGGACGGGAGAACTGCGGGACCACGCCGGGCAGGTCTCCTTCCCGGGTGGAACCCCGGAGCCTCAGGATAGATCCCTCCTGGCGACCGCCTTGCGGGAGGCCGAGGAGGAGGTGGACCTCGAATCGGACCTCGTGGAGATCATCGGGGAGCTCGAGGATATGTACATCCCGCCCAGCAGGTTCCTGGTCCGGCCCTTCGTGGGGCTTCTGCAGGAGGAGGCGGAGCTGGTCCTGGCGCCGGAGGAGGTCGAAGCTATCTTCAGCGTCTCGATGGAGGAGTTGATGTCGCCGGAGGCTTTCAAGAAGGTGATCTGGAAGCGAGAGGGGCGTCCTCACGAGGTGCCGATCTTCGCGGTCAGGGGGCACGAGATCTGGGGCGCAACCGCCGCGATGACGGCCGGGCTTCTCGCCCGTTTGGGCTGGGAACCGGGGAGCACTACGGAAGGGTAGAGCCGGCTGCCTACTACGTCCCCGGCAAGCAGGACAGGGGGCTTTCTAATGGGCTCGTTGGGATGCGCGGAGGAGCGACTCTTTCAACCGGTTCGCTTATACCGGTCGGGCTCGCCGACGCCTACTTCGCCGGGGCCGCCCTCGCCGCCGCGATGTTCCTCGTGGCCTTGATCCTCATCCGTTGAACTAGTTCCTTAAGCACCAGAAGGGAGCCCAAAAACGGTTCCATAAGAGGGACGCGCTGCCCGTAGCTCGTACTTAGACTGCCCCTCGAACATGGACGGGCGTGAAGGAAAGGGCCTCGTGGAGATCGGTAGACGGGAGAGCCGGAGGTGTGTGCGCAGCGTGTTGCTCTTCCATTCCCTCGCCTTCGTCGCGTATGTGCCCGTCGCGGGGGCTGCGTGGCCCGTGATCTTGCTCCTGGGCGTGGGCACGGTCGTGGTGATTATCGTCCTCGTCCTCTTTCTCACCGACGAACGATACCGGCGGCCCCCGAAGCCCGAGAGGGACGTGGGCTTCATCGAGGCTCGGATGGTCGCCGGGAACCGGCTCTCCTCCCTCGCTCCGAAGGTGGTACTCCTCGCCGAGAAGGAGGGGATTGTGGACGATTTTCTCGCGGGTTGGGTCTCGGACGACGAGACGCGTCGGACGGTGGAGGGGCTGCGCCGGGAGGTCTCCGCGACCGGATTCTGGAGAAGGTTTGTCGTGGCTTCGGCCTTGATCGAAGAAGACCCGGCACGGGCCTCCGGGGAGCTACGCCTCCTCTCGCTCGTTGCGGAAGCGGCACTCGAAAAGCTGAACGAGGCCGAGAGGATCATCGAAGGTATTGGAGGTGGAAACGGTGGACGAGCATAGAAACCCGTCGCTGAACGAACGCGTAGAGCACCTGGAGAAGACCGTCGAGGAGTTGCGGGCCGAGCTACGTCACGAGCTGCGAAGTACCGACCGTGCGCTGCTGGAGAAGGATCACCATGCGCCGGAGAGCGAGTCGCGCGAGGCACGGAACACGTCCGCCGCGCCTACATCCTTACCTCGCACGACCGCAAACGACGGGCCCGGAACGGGGGAGAGGTCGGCCTCCGACGGCTCCTCCGCCTCAGGGTGGCGCTTTGGCGTGTCCCTGGATCTCGGAAACCTGCGCAGCGGGGAGTGGTGGTTGAACAAAATCGGCATCGGGCTCTTGCTCTTCGGGGTCGCGTTTCTGTTCATGTTCGCCGTGGAGCGGGGCTGGATCACACCTCCGATGCGCGTCGGGTTTGGGTTCGCGATCGGGGTTGCGCTGCTCGTCCTGGGCCTCCACGTCTACGAAGACCGTCGAGCGTTTAGCCAGGTGCTCCTTGGGGGCGGCGTCGGGGCTTTGTACATAACCGGCTTCGCCGCCTTCCAGCTCTACGAGCTCGTAGCCTACCCGGTCGTCTTTGCTTTCATGGTTGCGGTGACGCTCCTCGCGTGCGTCCTCTCCCTCCGCCAGGATGAGGCGCCGCTCTCGATCATCGGCGCTCTGGGGGGCCTGGGTACACCGTTCCTCCTGTACAACGAGGCCGGGTCTCTGGGCGGCCTCGTCCTCTACACTTGCCTCATCCTCGCGGGCACGGCGGGCGTGTACTTCTACAAAGGTTGGGTCTCGCTCCTGACCGTTTCCTCCGTGGGCGGCTGGCTGGTCTTCCTGGTCGGCTACTCGAACAGCTTTTTCTCCCTGTCCGCGCCGTTCCCCGGCGACCGTTGGACCTTGCAACTCGGCGTAACCTTCGCCTGGTTGCTCTTCTGGCTGACCCCGGTAGCAGTGCAGATACTACGCGACTTCGTGCGCGTCCCGGCGCACGCGCACGTGTACGTCGTCTCGACGCCGATCATCCTGCTCGGTTTTACCAGCATGATCTGGAGGCTCCCTTCCTCCGACTTTGCGTGGATCCCGCTCTCCGGAGCCGCCCTTTACGCGCTGGCCGCCCTCGCGCTGCGGCGCATCGAAAGTGATGGCCTCTCCTACACGCACGCCCTCGTCGCCCTGCTGCTCCTGACGCATACCTTCGTCCTGATGCTCGATGGTGACGTGCTCTTTTTGACGCTGGCCGCCGAGGCCGCCGTCCTACACTACGTGGCGAGCAGGTCCTCCGACAGGATCTTCTCCGCTGGAGCGCACCTGCTCTTCTCCACCGTCGCACTCTGGCTCGCCGCTCGCATCCTGCCCGGCATCCTGGAGGGCTTCTCGGGTTCCACTCGCTCCGGGTTCCTCGGCGTTCGCGCCTTTGTGGACCTCGCGGTCATCGCCCTTGCCTTCGCGGCATCGAGCTTCGTCCTGCCTCGCAAGCTTGCCATCGTCTACCGCGTCTCGGCGCACGTGGCGCTGCTCGCCTTTCTCTGGCGCGAGCTCTCGGTCTTGCCGGGCGGAGACGCCTTCGTGACGATCTCCTGGGGCATGTACGCGGCCGGTCTGCTCGTCTGGGGGCTGAGGCAGGACCGTGTGGAGCTCATCCGGGGCGGATTGAGCACGCTCTTCCTCGTGGTCGGCAAGCTCTTCCTCGTGGACCTGGCGGAGGTCGAGGCGCTCTGGCGCGTCCTCCTCTTCCTCGGCTTCGGCGGCCTCTTCCTCGCCCTGAGCTACTACCTCCGCTCCCTGTGGCGCCCGGACGCCACAGAGAGAGGCGCAACACACCGCTCCGGTACGATGTGAGGGCCTCCGGGAGGGGCTCGAAAGCAGCGCTGCTCGCTACTACCCGGTCGGCTCAGAACTGCCGGCCTCGATGGACTGCGGCCGCCGCGAAGCGAGACGGAGTGTGAGTCGATAGCCCGTACCGATAGTACACTGTACCATTTGGCCCATAAATATGGGGTTCTTCAACCGATTGTGGTGAGTTATCCACAACATGTTGTGGATAAAGGGTTGGGGACGGTGGATAAGTGGAATAGGTGTAACAAACAATTAACCTTGCGTAACCGTATGTTCACGATTCGCCATAAGTAAGCTTTGGAGTGGAAAAGCGTAGGTGCGGGTTTACAATTAGGGTAGCGTAGACGGAGAAGCATGAGAGGTGAGAGAGTGTTAACCGAGGAGCGCGTCACGGACCAGTTGAGGAACGTGATAGACCCGGAGATCGGGATGGATCTCGTGGAGCTTGGTTTGATCTACGACGTGGGCGTCCACGACGAGGGCCGCCACATAGACGTGACATTCAGCCTAACGAGTCCGATGTGCCCGGTGGGAGACCTGATCCAGGAACAGGTCGAGACCGAGGCGCTGAGCATCGAGGGCGTCGAGACCGTGAACGCCCAGCTCTCTTTCGAGCCGATGTGGTCCCCGGAGATGATGAGCCCCGCCGCCAAGCTCTTCTTCGGCCGGTAGAACACGCAACCACCCAAAGCGGCGCCGGGCTTTCGGTCCGGCGCCTTTCCTTTTCCGAACGATGAACCCAAAAAGCTTGCTCATCGACCTCGACGGGACGCTCTACGTCGAGGACGCCCCGATACCGGGCGCCCACGAAGCCCTGTCACGCCTCGAAGCCGCCGGCATCCCCTTCCGCTACGTAACCAACACCACCCGCAAACCCCGGCGAGAGGTAGTCTCCCGGCTGCGGGAGCTGGGCTTCCCGGCGCGGGAGGACCTCATCTTCGCCCCTGCCGCCGCCGCGAACGCGCTTCTGGCAGGCAAACGGTGCCACGCCCTCGTCGCCGAGGCGCTCTTCGAAGACCTCACGGACGTGGTACTGGCCGGTACCGGCCCAACCGAGCACGTCCTGGTCGGGGACCTGGGGGACGGCTTCGATTACGCGCGGCTCAATAGAGCTTTCCGACTCCTCATGGATGGCGCCGGGCTCGTCGCGCTGCAGAGGAACCGGTTCTGGCAGGAGACGGACGGTCCGTCTCTCGACGCCGGTCCCTTCGTTGCGGCCCTGGAGTACGCGAGCGGCAAGACCGCGACGGTGGTCGGAAAGCCCGAGCCCGCCTTCTTCGAGGCGGCGTTGCGAGATCTCCGGCTCGAGGCGAAGGACTTGGCGATGGTCGGCGACGACGCGGAGTCCGACGTGGCCGGGGCGCAACGGGCGGGACTGCGGAGTATACAGGTAAAGACCGGCAAGTACCGGCCGGGGGCGGCGGGAGAGGCCGACGCGGAGATCGAAAGCATCGCCGACCTCCCGGCGCTACTCGGCCTTTGAAGGAAGCAGTCAGCAATCAGCCGTCCAGCTAAAGGCCATAATAGGCGTACCTGGGAGAAACAACAGATATAGTCCATAAGACTTACGACCGAAATTGGCCGTACAACAGGCAACCGGGAGTCGGCCGAGAAAAAGCTGAAAGCTGATGGCTGTGACGACCGAAGGGAGGAACATGAAATCCAGCGATGTACAGGTGCGGACAAACGATCGGTACGAGTTCGTCTCGATCACCGACGAGGTGAAGAGGGCCGTGAGCGAGTCGGGCGTGGATGAGGGCGTCTGCCTCGTCTCCTCGACGCACACGACGGCCGCCGTCACGGTCAACGAGGACTCCGATCCGGACGTGCCGCGGGACCTGGCCGCCGCGTGCCGGGCTTTCGTAGGGTCTCTCGACGTACGCTTCGAGCATGCCGAGGGGAACAGCGACTCGCACCTGCTCACGAGCCTCTTCGGACAGTCGCAGCGGCTCTTGGTGCGTGGCGGGGAGCCGGACCTCGGGCGTTGGCAGGGAGTGTTCCTGGCGGAGTTCGACGGTCCGAGGAGCAGGACCGTGCGGATCGCCGTCTATCCGGCCTGAGGGCCAAGAACGGCGGTGCAAAACGCGTCGTTCTCTGGTTGGCTAGATGTTTAGTTATCTTGTGCCTTCCGGTAAGATATGCCGTAGGGTGTTTTGTGGGTCGTACCCGTATGTGACTGGCAACGCTGGGAGGTCATCTTGAACGGATTTTTGAAGGGAGGGCTCGCTCTCGGTGGGGCCGTCGTCGCGTTGGGGGCGCTCCGGCGGGCGCTCAACCCCCCGCCCCGGTATGCTCCCTGGGAGAAGCCCCGCTACGAAGAGTTCGAGAACAAGGTTCTCGTCGTGGGTGGCGGGTTCGGTGGCTTCACGGCCGCCAAGCAGATCTGCGAGCGCATAAAGGACCGCGAGGACATAGGGGTCCTCGTCGTCGCCAAGGACAACTTCTTCACCTTCTGGCCGATGGTGGCGGGGATCGTCAGCAGCGATATCGATTCGCGGAACGTCGCCCAGCCGTTGAGGCGCGCCCTGATCACCGCCGGCGCCAGCTTCAGGCGCGCGTCGCTCAGGAAAGTAGATGCGAAGAACAACCAGGTAACGGTCGACGGCGGGGTCGAGTTCCCGTACGACCATCTCGTGCTCTCCCTGGGCGGCCTGCCCAACTTCTTCGGCATCCCCGGAGTCGAGGAACACAGCCTGACGATGAGGGGCATCGAGGACGCCGAGAAGGTCCGCAACCGCGTCATCGAGCGCTTCGAGGAAGTCTCGTTGATGCGCGGCGAGATCCCGGAGTCCAAGCTTACATTCGTGGTCATCGGCGGCGGCGCGACCGGGGTCGAGACGGCCTCGGAGATCTATAACCTGGTTCACGAGGCCCTGGAGCCGGACTACCCCAACATAGATCCGCACCGGGTCAGGATCTTCTTGCTCGAGGCGATGGACCACATCCTGCCCGAGTTGGACCCCTCGCTGCGACGGGCCGCCCGGACCCGGCTCGTCAACCAGCGCATCGAGGTGCAGACTGGGGCGATGGCTGAGGAGATCACCGCCGACTGCGTCAAGCTCAAGGGCGGCGAAACGATACCGACGGAGAACGTGGTCTGGACCGCCGGCAACCGCCCGAACGTTGCGATCGAAGACCTCGACGACCTTCCCGTGGACGAAAAGAACGGCATAAACGTCGACGAGTACCTGCGGGTGCAGGGCTACCACAACATCTGGGCCATCGGGGACTGCGCCGCCATCCCGGACGTAACCTCCGAGAACGGGCAGATCATCCCGCCGAACGCCCAGGCCGCCGTCCAGGAGGGCAAAGCGCTCGCCAAGAACATCGTCGCCGCCATCGATGGCCGGGAGGACGAGCTCGAGCCCTTCGAGTACAAACCCCTGGGCCAACTCGTCGAGCTCGGGAGCGACTTCGCCGTGAACGAGGTGATGGGGGTGCGCTTCACCGGGACCCTGGCGGCCATCTTCTGGCGCATGGCCTACCTGACGAGGCTCGACAGCCCCCAGAGCAAGCTGCACCAGATGGCCGATTGGGTCCTCGGCTTCTTGGTGCGGCCCGCCGTCACCTCGGTCCGCGGCACCTCCGAGGAGTAGCCGGAAGGGAGTGGCCTCGGCCACTCCCCATCATCCCTTGTACCTGCTCCCGAAAGGTGCTAGTTTAGCCGGGTTCTGACGTACGACCCCGGTGGGAAGGGTGGGTCTCCAAGCGGTGATCTTGTGGTACGCTCTCTTGGCCGTTGCAGGATATCTGGTAGGTTCCGTGCCTTTTGGACTCTACGTTGCCCGCTACAGCCGCAGGAGGAACGGCTTCCCCACCAACCGGGCGAGCGCCAACGTGGGTCCCCTGGACCTGTACCGACGTTCCGGGCCGGGTCGGAGGCTGGCCGGTGCCGCTTTTCTACTCGAGCTTGTCAAGGGGTTCCTGCCGACGTTCACGGGCTATCTGGCCCTGGGCACGCCGGGAGCGGTTAGCGGGGGCTCGGCGGCGCTCGTCGGGCACAACTTCCCCTTCTTCGGCCGGCTGCGTGGGTCCAACTCGGTCGCGCCGCTACTCGGGGTACTGCTCGCGGTTTATCCTATAGTGGTGGTGATCCTGGGTATGGTGTGGACGGCGACCCTGGCGGCCTGGCGGTACGCTTCCCTCGCGGCGCTGGTGGCCGCGGCGGTCTCGCCGCTCGCGCTCGCCGCCCTCGACGCCGGCGGATCTTACGAGAACCTGGTGATCGTGGCCGCGGTCTTCTGGTCCTTGCTGGTCTTCTTCGCCCACCGGGAGAACATCCGCAAGCTCGCGAGCGGGCGGGAGGCCCGGATCGACGCGCCCGTCGACGAGGTCCGCCGCGGGAGGAGGGTGCGATGACTTTCGCCAACCAGCTGACCCTGGTCCGGCTCGTGGCCGTGATACCGGTGATGGCCGCGCTATACGTGCAGTTCCCCGGCAACCGGACCGTAGCGACGGTCGTCTACGTTCTGGCGATCCTGACCGACTACCTGGACGGCATCCTCGCCCGCCGCAGCGGCAAGGTCACCGCCTTCGGGAAGCTCATGGACTCGGTCGCCGACAAGGCGCTCATCTCCTCCATGTTCTTCGCTCTCGTCGCCGAGGGTTCGATGCCGGCGTGGATGGCGGCGATCATGGTGGTGCGCGAGTTCGCCGTGACAGGATTGCGCATGGTGGCACTCGAGACAGGCGAGGTGATAGCGGCGAACCGCTGGGGCAAAGCCAAGATGAACTCCCAGAGTCTCGCCATTCTCATTCTACTGCTCGGCTACGCGCAGCTCGGCTACTGGGTGATGCTCGTCGCCACGATTCTCACGCTGCTCTCGGGCTGGTCCTACCTCAAGGATACCCCGAGGATACTCGCCGCGACCGCTGGACAGGATAGGAAACTCTAGTTGGACCCTTACGATACCAACGAGAACGTCGGCACCAACGAGAACGCCGGTACGAACGAGAACGTCGGCACTCGCCTCACCCCCGCTGAGGTGGAGGTGGTCCTCCGCCGGGCCGCGGAGTTGAGCGCCCGGCGCCGGGGCTCCGACACCTTCGCCCAATCCGTCTCCCCCGAGCTCCTCGTGCAGGTGGCAGGCGCTCTGGGCATCGCCGAGCACGACGCCCGCCGCGCTATCTTTGACCTGCTCTCCGACAGGGCCGCCGAGCCCCACACCCTGGCGTACAAGCTCTACGGCCCCGCCCGTTTGAAAGCGGTAAGGGAGGTGGAGAGGCCCGCGGAGCCCACCCGGAAGCTCCTCGAGGAGCTGTTGCGGGATGAGCAGGGCCTCAAGCTGAGGCGCAAGACCGAGGCTAGCTCCCTGTGGGACTCGGTAGATCTTTTGGGCACGATGCGCCGCGCCCTCGACTTCGCAGGACACTACTCGCTGCTGAAAGCCCGCTCCGTGGAGCTCAGGGTCGAGGACGTGGGCTACGGGCGCTCCGGGGCGAACCTCGCCGCCGATGTCTCCAACCAGCGCGGGGAGTACATCTCCATGGGCGGTATCCTCGGGGCCACGCTCGCCCTGCCCCTCGCGATAGCCGGCGTCGACAACTGGCTCTACTTCCTCACGGTCATCCCCGCCTTCGTCGCCCCCGGGTTCGGCTTCAAGCTCGCCTACAAGAAAGCCTGCGGCGGCTCGACGTGATACCCATCGTGCTCCTCCTCTCTCGGGCCACCCTTTGGTCCCGCTCCCGCTCGACTCTCCGCCGTGACTCAGGCCACGGCCTCTCCCCCGCTACCTCGAAGGTAAGCCCGCCACTCGGCGCTGGAGGAGAGCATATTCTCCCCTAGATGAGTGTTGCGAGGTTTTCAGGCCCACAGCTCCTTAATCTGTCCTTGCGGTCTCCCCAGACGGCGGTTGACCAGGAAGAAGGCGTAGGTGTAAGCGGTGATCTTCGCTGCGATCCTGGTGACGAGCCCCACCAGCGTGGTCGCTAGCGTTTCGCCTATCCCGAAGACCCGTTTGAGGCTCGCAAGGCAGATCTCCACCTGCTGCCTCTTGCCGCCCTGCTTCGAGCGCTCGGTCACCAGCAGGATGCCGAGATCCGCGAGGGCCTCTCCAAGCCTCTCGCTCCGGTAGGCCAGATCCCCCAGCAGCCTGCGCGCCGAATGGTCCTCCCCGACGAGATCCGCCTCGACGAGCAGCTCTTCGGTCAGCCGGACCTCGGCGACATTGGCAGCGGTAAGCTCGTATGAGAGTGGCACCCTGTTGGTCGAGCAGAGCAGGTGCAGCTTCACCCCGTACACCGAGAAGGAGCCCCACCTTACCCAGGCGGCCCCCTGGAAACCACCCGACTGCTTGACCTGCCTGGGGTGCAAGACCGAAAGTAGCGTCGAGTCGACGATAAGTGTCTCGGGCTCCCCGACCAGCTCGGATACAATGTCCTGGCGCAAGGGCTCCAGGAAGCGCCGCAGCTTCCTCACCCGCCGGTTAAACGAGGAAGGGTGAAGCCCCACAACTCCTGGGAACAGGTGCGAGAAGAACCTCTCGGCATCACGCAGGAACGAGCGCTCGCTCTCGATGCCCCGCAACTGCGCGAACAGGGCCAGCGCGATGACCTCCGAGTCCGAGAGCCTCTTGAGGGACTCGTAGCATCGGGCGCGGGGGTTGAGGTGATGGTATGCGTCGTCCACCAAGCAGAAGAGGGTGATGATCGCCTCTTCCGTTCGGGCGAAGCGTCGGGTAAGGTGCTCGTGGGCCATCCGGAGCTCCTTTGGTCGAGGGTAGGCCGGATGGCCCTCTTTCTACACCTCAAACCACGCAACAGACATCTAGCTGTCGAGGGCTTATATTTAGGGTATGCCGCTCAACGTGCTCAAGGAGATCTTCGGCTTCGACTCGTTCCGGCCGGGGCAGGAAGAGGTGATCCGAGCCGTCCTTGACGGACGGGATACCCTGGCCGTGATGCCGACCGGAGGCGGTAAGAGCCTCTGCTACCAGGTGCCCGCTTTGATGACCGAGGGCCTCACCGTCATCGTCTCCCCCTTGATCTCGTTGATGAAGGACCAGGTCGACTCGTTGCTGCAGAGCTCGGTGGAGGGGGCGGCTACGCTACACTCCGGGCTCTCTCCAGAGGAGCGGTGGGAGGTCGAGAAGAAGATGCGGACCGGTGAGATCCGGATGCTCTACGTGGCCCCGGAACGCCTCCGATCCCTGGAGTTCGTCCTGGCGCTCCGCAAGGCGGGCGTGGGCCTCTTCGTGGTCGACGAGGCGCACTGCATAAGCGAGTGGGGACACGACTTCAGACCGGACTACCTCTTCCTGCCCCGCGTGGTGCGCGACCTCGGCAACCCGCCGGTCCTCGCGCTCACGGCGACGGCGACGCCGCGCGTCAGGCAGGACATCCTGCGCTCCCTGGGCATGCGCGAGCCCAAAGTCGTGGTGACGAGCTTCAACCGTCCGAACCTCACCTACAGGATACTCTCCGCCAGAGACAAAAAGGACAAACTGCCCCTGATCCTAAACGTTATCCGAAGCTCCCCGCTGCCGGGGATAATCTACGGAACCACGCGCAAGGAGTGCGAGGAGTTGGCGGCGAGCCTCAAGCGCGCCGGGGTGAACGCCGCTCACTACCACGCCGGGCTGGGCGCGGCGGAGCGTTCGAGCGTCCAAGAACGCTTTATGACCGACGAGATCGACGTGGTCGTCGCCACCATCGCCTTCGGGATGGGGGTGGACAAGCCGAACGTGCGCTTCGTGATCCACGCGAGCGTCCCCGGAAGTCTCCCGGCCTATATCCAGGAGGCCGGACGCGCCGGGCGCGACGGGGAGCCGAGCGAGTGCGTGGTTCTCTACCGCGGCGCCGACCTCGGGCGGCGCAAGCGCCTGGTCACCATCAACGCCGCGGGGGCCGACGAGGTCGAATCGTTCTTTCGCGCTCTCTCGCGCGTGGCGAGCGCGGGAAGGGTGAACCTGCCGCCGGCCTCTCTGGGCTCCCTGGGTGGAGTAGAGCCGGACCTCGCGGGGGTGCTCCTCGGCGGCCTCGAGGAGGCGGGTCTCATCTCGCGCGGCTACGACCTGTGGGGCGACGTCGAGGTGCGTCGGGTGGAAGAGGAGCCCGGGGGTTCAGATGGAGAAGTTCGCGAAGAGGTCACGCGCGTCCACGCGGCCCTGCCCGGCGAGGGGACGGGCCCGGCGAGGGGACGGTCTCCCTGCCGGAGCTCGCCCGGCGCGCGGGCGTGCGGCCCGTCGTCGCCCAGACGGCCCTCTTCAAGCTCATGGCGGACGACATGGTAGAGGCCGTGCCCCGTGGCTCGCTCGCCGACATCCGGCTCAAGAACGAGAGCCTCGACGAGGGTAACCGCCGGTCCATCGCCGCTCGCCTCAAGAGCAGGACGCGGGCGGCGTACGACCAGATCCGAACCGTCGAAACCTACGCGACCCTCGGCACCTGCCGCCGCGAGCACCTCCTCAGGCACTTCGGAGATACGCAGGAGGTAGCCCCCTGCGCAGGGTGCGACGTGTGCCTCGGAGAGGTCGACGAAGCCCCCGCCCTCGCGGCTGCTACCGCAGCCGCCCAACAAAGCATCCCCGCCGTCGAACGTACTACCATCCCGGTAGAGCGGTCCAACGGGTCTACGGACGCTCCCCCCGCTGCTGCTATAGACGAGGAGCTCTTCGAGCGTCTGCGCGCGTGGCGCGGAGACCAGGCGCGCAGCCAACAGGTCCCGGCCTACGTCGTCTTGCACAACTCTCACCTCGAGGAGATAGCCCGCCGCAAGCCGAATAGCGTCCACGAGCTCGGCTCCATAAAAGGCGTCGGCTTGCGTCGCGCCGCCCGCTACGGCGACGAGCTCCTCGCCCTGGTGCGCGGGGAGGAACCGACGAGCGGGGGAGATGGCGCCCCGGACTACCGGCCTCACTTAGCAGCCGCCAAGCGCCTCCTTCGCTCCGGACAGGGCGCCGCCGCCGTTCCCGAGCTCGCTCGGGCTATCGAGATCGGGGGAGAGGAGGCAAAGAGGGACGTGGACGCCCTGCTCGCTATCCAATGATCGCCCGTGGTCTACAATTCGTACTCCGCACGGCGTGACGGGTTTGGAGGACCCGAGCGAGAGGAGGCCCCGGCTGTGACAAGCGAGGATGAGGCGCGGGGAAGCCGGGTTCGGGAGGTAATGAACGCGGCGTCGAGAGACCCGTTTGGGCGGCGGCGCGTACGGCGGCGGGTCGCCTGATGGGCGGACGAGTGCTTGGGCTGCTCGGCATCGCCTTTTTCGCGATCATGTTTTTCGGCCTTGGCCTCCTCTTCCACTATCTCGGTCTGATCGATATGGACCTGAGCGACCCGTTGAGGCCGTCTGACCGGAACCAGTTCCTCGCGTTGTTCTTGCCTTCGTTGGTCATCACGATCATCGCGTTGGTCGTCGTTGGACGTATCCTCGGGATAGACAGAGGCGGCGGTGGCGGAAACTACGGTGGCGGGGATCTCGACGGCGGCGACTGGGGAGACGGGGGGAGCGACGGAGGAGGAGGCGATGTGGGAGGAAGCTAAACGCGAGTTTTTGGGAAGGCATTGACGGTAGCTCGAAAGAAAGGAAAAAACATGAAGCTCAGGGGAAAGAAGATCGTGGTCCTCGTCGCCGACGGGTTCGAGGACCTAGAGTATTGGGTGACGGTGATGCGTCTACGCGAGGAGGGGGCGGAGGTCATCTCGGTCGGGCCCGGGGAGGGGCCGTTCCACGGCAAGAACTACCTCGAGGCCCGGGCGGATGCCACGGCGAACGACGTCGACGCCGGGGAGCTCGACGGGATCGTGATCCCCGGCGGCTGGGCGCCGGACAAGCTGCGACGCTACGAGGAGGTCACGGACCTCGTGGCGGCGGTCCACGAGAGGGGCAAGACTATAGGCATCATCTGCCACGGCGGGCTCGTGGCGATCTCCGCCGGCATCGTGGACGGGGTCAGCGCGACGGGCTCCCTCGGGATCAAAGACGACTTGGTGAACGCCGGGGCCACCTGGGTGGACAAGCCCGCGTTCCGCGAGAACAACCTCGTCTGGGGCCGCGTCGTGCCGGACATACCGGCCTTCTGCCGCGAGCTGGTCGCGGCCCTCTCGGAGGGCTAGGACGTAAGGCCGGTCACGCGGCCGGCGGGACGAGCCCGGTATGATTCGGGGATGATGAAAAGCGTCGGCGCAGTACTGATCGGTATCCTACTCGCGCTCGGGGTCGGGGCGTTGGTGATCTTCGGCATCGCCGCCCCCTTCTTTACGCGCTTCTTCGGCCCGGAGCTCGCGTCGACGGTCCTCCCGGCGGTCTTCGTGCTCTTCGCGGCGGCCTTCGCGTTCTACTTCGGCGGCATGGTCGCCTCGTACAAAGCACCCTCGCGCCGCCGGCTGCACGGCGTCCTGGTCGGGGCGGCGGCTTTTGCCATCTCACAACTCGTCAACCTCGTCGCCCCCGATCCCACCGTCCGAGGCGGCGACCCCTTCGCCAACCTGCGCACCCCGGAAACCTTCCTCTTCACTACCGTGCTGCTGGTAGTAGTCCTCGCGGCCTCCTATGTCGGGGCACTGCGGGGCGAGGCGCTCTTCGCCCACAACCAGGCCGTCATCCGCAGGCAGAGGACCCGGAAGGCCAGAGAACGTCTCTCGGAAGGGGAAGACTAGGGCAAGACGGATAGGCCGTAGCGAGGGCACCATAACCCGGTTAACCAACGAGAGTTGCATACTTTTCTCCCAACTCTTGGAGCCCCCGGCGTCTGGAGCCCCCGGCGTCTCGCCGGGGAGCGAAGCTAAAAAGCCTGCACGCCCAGGGTTAGGCGGCCCCGCGCGTCCATACGGGCGTTGGGTTCTGGGCGTTTGATCTCCTCGGGGTCGTCGCCGGTCCCGACCAGGTAAACCCGCGGTTCTTCGACGCCCTCGGTGGGGTCGGAGACGTAGCGTCGCCAGGACATCTCGTCCCAGACGAAGGTGATGACGGGCTTCCTGGTCATCGAGTTGGGACCGCCGTCGGCGCCGACGTGTACCCTCGGTAGGCCCAGGGCCTTGGAGATGGAGGCCACGGTGCGCGTGTGCTCGCTCGCGTTGAACAGCGATATCCCGGACCGCAGGCGCTGCTCGGGGTTCGAGACCTCGCTCAGCTCCTCCCGGGCCTTCTCTAACTCCCGGATACGCCGCCTGTTCTCATCCTCGGCCTGCCGCAAACGAGCCTCCAGGTCCCCGGCCCGCTCCTCGGCTAGAAGGCGCGCCGCGTCCGCCTCTTCGAGACGCCCTTCCAGTTCTTCGGCGGCTATTCGTTCCGCGTACGCCTCCTTGAGGCGCCCTTCGAGTTCTTCGGTGGCCGTCCGCTCCGCCTCTCCTGGATCCCCCGGCGTCTCGCCTGGAGCCTCCGGCGTTTCGCCTGGAGCCTCCGGCGTCTCGCCGGAGGGCCGTCTCTCGTCCTTCGACGCGGAGGCTCCTTCGAGCGCCTCCCGCAGCTCGGCCTCAAGCGCCCCCGATTCCTCCAGGGCGTCCTGGAGCTCCGCTACGCGATCCTCGAGGCGGGTCTTCTCCGCCTCCGCTTCGTCGAGCCGCCGCTCCAGCTCCTTCTCGGCGGCCCCTTTCTCCGCGACCTTCCCGCGCTCCAGCTCCGACAAACGCTCCCCGTAGAGGCGAGCCTCGGCGTTGCGCCGCGCCCGTAGACCCTCGATCTGCTCCCGCAGGCTCGCCACCTCCGACTCGTAGCGCTCCTCTCCGGCGGTGAGGCGGCCTTCCAGGTCCCGGCGCACCTTCTCGAGCTCTTCGGAGTGTCGCTCCCTCAAGGTGCTGGTGTCCGCCTCCCTCTGGGCTTTGAGGGCCGCGACGCGGCGCTCCGCCGTCTCCTGCTCCTCGGCCAGACGCGCCGCCTGCGTCCGCTTGAGCTCGCGCTCGCGAGTCTCGGCCAGGCGCTTGACCTCTTTGAGGTCTTTATCGCGCCGTTCCTCGGCCGCGGTAGCCGTATTCTCTACCTCCAGCCTCAACTCCTCGACCTCCGCCTGGTGGCTCTCGGCCGACTCGCGAAGCTCCTTCTGGAGCTCGAGCTCCCGGCTTGCTGCGGCGTTCCTCAGGGACTCGACCTCCGCCGCGTGGCGCTCCCGTTCCGCGCGCAGCTCCTCGTCGCGCTCCCGCTCGGACTCCTCCCGGATCGTGCGTTCCAGCTCGATCTTCTGTTCCTCGGCCTCCGCGCGCAGGGCTTCTACCTCTTCGCGATACTCGCTCTGGAGCGTCTCGACCTCGGCAGAGTGGTCCCTCCTGAGTTCTTCGATCTCGGTGCTGTGGCGCTCTTCGAGCTCCCGGTAGCCGTCCCGGAGCTGCTCTTCCCACTGCTGAGCCGCGAGTTTGAGCTCCTCGACCTCTGCCTTGTGGCGCGCCTCGAGGGCCGCCCGCTCCTTACGAGACTCCTCCCTCAGGGTGGCGATCTTGTCGTCCGCCTGGGCCGCCGCGACTTCGGTGCGCCTGAGCTCTTCGAACTCTTCCCGCAAGGCCGCCATCTCCACGATGTGCTGGTTGCGCAGGCGTAGCTGCTCATCGGCGTTTTGTTGCCGGAGCTCGACGAGCTCTTCCTGAAGGGCCCGCGCTTCTTCCGTGGCGGTCGTTCGCGCGCGCTCGCTCTCCTCGAGGTCCTCGAGGGCCTGGCCCCGCGTCGTTACCTCCTCGCGGGCTGCCCGCAAAGCCCCGCTCGCCCGTTCGAGGTCCCGGCGCAGGTCTTCGACCTCTCCCTCTAGACTCTTGATGAGCTCGTCGGCGGCCCGCATCTGGTCCTCCAACTCTTTAGTTGGGTCCCGATACTCTTCGCTCACGCGGATCCTTTCAGCAGAACTCGTGCCGGCAGCGAAGCCGGTTGTCTGTTGCGCAAATTCACCCCATCGGTAGGGTACCCTTTTAACGGCCCCAGGTAAAGTATTGTTCTCATCGTATCGCTCTCCGGCGCATGCGCGAGGGTAGCCGGTGTAGTACTCTCCGGGGCCAGATAGGGGACGAGAAGAGTGCCTTCGGCACGAAAGGGGGACGTGGGTTTGTGGCTCAAGGAAACGACGAAGGATCCGGACTCGTCAGGCTGGAAGACTTCGAGGGCGAGCTCGAAGAGCCCTGGCAGGACATCCAGAGTCTGAAGGTTTTCGACAAGAACGGCGAGGAGGCCGGGACCGTGGAAGACCTCTACGTATACGCGGATGCGGAAGCTGTGCACCTCCTCAAAGTCGGCGGCGACGAGGGTTCTTTCCTGATCCCGGTAGACGCGGTCACCAACGCGAGCGAAGAAGGGGTAAACGTCGAACAGGATAAAGACGTGATCCTGGGCTCACCGGAGTTCGACTCCGACGACGTGCCCGACCCCGAGACCAGTCGCGCGGCCTACGAATACTTCGGATACACGGACCAACTTGCCCTGTAAGCCTAGAGCCGTCGCAACGCCTGGATCGCAAGCCCAACGGGTCCGGTTCCCGAGCACGCATCCCGAACGGACAAGCTTTCCGAGCGACGGTCGGGACAATGTCCCGGTACCTTCTAGGACGAATGTCCTATATACGGGAGCCTCGGCGAGGGGTAGATTGATCCTTAGACCGGGCTGGCGAGATTACCCCCCTCCTGAGAAGTCCAGCCCGGCTCTTCTTACTTCGGTTCTAGTTCTGTGACTGGCAGTTGGGGCAGACGCCCTCGATGACGAGGGACGCGTTGGTGACCTCGTAGGGCGTGTTCTCCCGGATGCGTGCCGCGAAGTCCTCGAACTCGACGCCGCGTATCTCGGTGACCTCGCCGCACCTGATGCACCGGATGTCGTGGTGCGGCTCCGTGTTCAGGTCGTAGCGGACCGGCGATTCCGACCAGTGCTTCGCCTCGATCAGGCCGATCTCCTCCAGGACCGAGAGCGCCTGGTAGACCGTGCCTAGAGCCACCCTGGGGTTCCTCTTCTTGACGACGAGGTAGACCTCCTCGGCCGACGGGTGCCCCTTGAAGTCCTTGAGGGCTTCGAGCACAGCCCGGCGCTGGGACGTCAAAGTGTAGCCCGAACGCCTGAACCTCTCTCGCACGTCACGTTCGAGCGCGCTTACCATAACTCTTCCCCTTGCATCAATAACCATTCCTGAAAAAGTCTATCACAACCCGCTGCGGGTCCGGGGTGTAGCATAACCGCAGGATGAGCCTGCTTATAAACGCCATGATCAACCTGCTGCGCCTCCTGCGCAACGCCCGCCGCGCCCTCCGGCGTCCCCCGGACTTCGTCTGGATTCCCGTGACTGGCGCCCTCCCCGAGTTCGAGCCGTCGAGACGCGGCCTGCTCCGTCGTCGCCTCGACCCCCGGACCCTGGCCCCCAGCCTCGAAAGCATCCGGTCGCGCCTCGACCGCGTCCTCGCCGACGAGCGCGCCCGCGGCGTGATCCTCCGCGTCGAGAACCTCGACGCCGGGTGGGCAACTCTCGAAGAGTTGCGCGCCGAACTACACCGGTTCAGGGAGAGAGGCAAAACGGTCGCGGCATACCTCGTGAACCCGGACACCCGCTCCTACTACCTCGCCTCGGCCGCGGACGAGGTCTTCGCCTCCCCGCTCTCAACGCTCAACGTCGTGGGCCTGCGCGCCCGCGTCAACTTCCTCAAAGACGCCCTCGGCCGCCTCGGCCTCGAGACCGAGGTCGTCGCCGTCTCACCCTACAAGAGCGCCGCCGATCCCATCTCCCGCTCCGACTTCTCCCCCGAAGCGCGCGAGCAGACCGAGAGGCTCCTCGACGCCCGGTTCGACGAGCTGGTAAGCGCGATCTCCGCCGGGCGCGACATCCAACCCGAACAAGTCAAGACTGTAATAGACAACGCTCCGTACTCCGCCGCCGAAGCCGTACGGAACAAGCTCATCGACGGCGCGCTTTACGAGGACGAGTTGGCCGGCAGGCTCTCCGACGGCGAGAAGCCCGCGAGGCTCGCGGAGTGGGGAGTAGCGAGCAAGTCGCTGCGCCTACCGTACCGTAGCCGCAGGGCGCGCAAGGCCGTGGGGCTGGTGCGAGTCGAGGGGACCATACTGAGGGGGAGGAGCCGCAAGCTTCCGTTGCCGCTGCCCCTTCTCGGACGCGAGCAGGCCGGGAGCGACTCGGTGGTTGCGGCGCTGCGCATCGCCGAGAAGAGCCGCCGCATCGGTGCGGTACTGCTCTACGTGGACTCCCCCGGCGGCGACGCCCTGGCCTCGGACCTGATCTGGCGAGAAGTCGAGCGCATCCTCGCGAAGAAGCCAATCGTCGTCCTCATGGGGAACGCGGCGGCCTCGGGTGGCTACTACGTCTCGGCGGCAGCGAGCCACGTGTTCGCCCGCAAGAACACCATCACCGGTTCGATCGGGGTGATACTCACCCGCCCCGTAGCCGCCGGCCTCTTGAACCGGCTAAAGGTCAACCCGGTCACCGTCGAACGCGGCGCCCGCTCCGATCTCCTCGACCCGCGCCGCCCACCTACCCCCGACGAGCTGGCCGTCCTCGAACATCAACTCGACACGGTCTACGGCGAGTTCAAGGACCGCGTCGCCTCTGGCCGTGGGCTGCGGCCGGATAATTTGGAAGGGATCGCCGGCGGACGGGTCTGGACCGGCGTCGAAGCTTTGAGGAGGAACCTCGTGGACGAGACCGGTGGCTTCCGCGACGCCCTCGCAAAGGCCCGGGAGCTAGCCGGGATCACCGAAGAGTCCGGCTTGATAGCGAAGATCACGCCGCCCGGCGCCCGACCGGCTCCCGGAGAGCCTGTCCGGGATGCCCTCGACGCCGCGCGCGACGCCCTTCGAGAGCTGAGCACGGCCCGGGTCTGGGCGCTGGCGCCGTACGAGATTTCGGACGACTGGTAGTATCTCCTCTGCGTACTATCTGCACGGAGGTGAAGCGCGACGGTGCGAGATCCCGGATTGGCAGCGGTTCTCAGCTTGATCATCCCCGGAGTCGGGCAGTTCTACAACGGCCGTATCCTGGCCGGAATCCTGTGGCTGATCATCACGCCGGGCTTATGGATCGGCTCGGGCGGCACGCTCGGTTGGATTTGCCACGTCATCTCCGCCTACACCGCTTACTCGTACGCCCGCGACCACCGCGTGCGCACTTGAGGTTAGGTCAGTCTCGACCGGTGGCATTGTGAGCGTGGAGAAGGGCGTCGACAAGCGGGCGATGGCGGTACTCTCCGCTGGACACCTCTTTACGGACGTGAACCAGGGTGCCGTGGCCGCACTCGTGCCGTTCCTGGTCGCCGAGCGGGGGCTCTCTCTGACGGCCGCGGGCTTACTCGTCCTGGCGGCTACCTTGAGCTCTTCGATCGTGCAACCGCTCTTCGGCTATTTCTCTGACCGGACGCCCCTGACGGCCCTGATGCCGCTCGGCGTCATTCTCGGGGGGGTGGGGATAGCGCTCGTCGGCGTCGCCCCGAATTATCCCCTGATCCTGCTATGTACCATCCTCTCGGGCGTCGGAGTAGCAGCGTTCCACCCCGAGAGCGCCCGCTTTGCCAACTACGTCTCGGGTACGGGCCGGGCTCGCGGCATGAGCTTCTTCTCCGTTGGTGGCAACACCGGCTTCGCCCTGGGACCAGTCATCACCACCCCGCTCGTCCTCTACTTCGGGCTACCGGGCAGCCTGTTCCTGGCCATACCGGCCCTCCTCATGGGCTTCGTCCTCTTCTCCGAGCTGTCCCGGCTCCTAACCTTCAGGCCCGAAGCCGCGGAGGCGGCTGGAAAGGGAGCGGCGGAAGAGCCGGAACATTGGGGGCCGTTCGCGCGCATGGTCCTGGTCGTCACCATCCGCTCGTTCGTGTACTTCGCTCTCGTGACGTTCGTGGCGCAGTACTACATAGAGGTTCTCGGCTCCTCGCCGGCCTTCGCGAACGCGGCCCTCTCGGTGATGCTCTTCGCCGGGGCGTTAGGAACCTTGACGATGGGGCCTCTAGCGGATCGTGTAGGTCGTCGTGCCGTGCTCGCAGGCGCGATGTTCCTACTCTCGCCCTTACTCTACGCCTTCACCCTCTCGGGTCCCTTGCCGGGGATGGTTTTTCTCGCCCTCGTGGGTGCTGCCACGATAGGTACTTTCGGGGTCACCGTGGTGATGGGCCAGGAGTACCTGCCCGGCAGGATCGGGGTAGCAGCCGGCGTGACGTTGGGCCTCTCTATCGGCATCGGGGGAGTGGGCGCTCCTATCTTTGGCGCCGTCGCCGACAGCTTCGGCCTGCCTACGATGATGCTCGTGCTCGCTACCCTACCCCTCGTGGGCCTCGCCCTCGCACTGAGTTTGCCCCGCGGGCCCAAAGAACCCGCGCGTTCTGGCGCTTATTGATCTCTGCATAGGCATCTAAACCTCGTAGCCCGGCTGCCTGATACAACCACAGATGACGTGCACCTTGTGCCTCAAGCGCTCCTTGGCCTTGCGTAACTCGCTCCGTAGCTCCAAG
>JAIVIG010000296.1 GCA_020200675.1 Actinomycetota bacterium | reverse complement strand
AGCGTGTAGAGTGTAGGGGATGAAGATGTGGCCGGAGACAGGACCGGAGGGCTTTCCGGTGCCCGCGGGGGCGCCGTCGGGATTCGTGCCGCATGCTTACCAGCGCTCGTTCGTTGCGCCGTTCGGGACCGAGCAGGTCTGGGAGTGGCTGAACGATCCGGCGACGTTTACGGAGGGGCAGGTCTGGCCCTTCCGGGTGGAGTTCGTGGACGGGGGATTCGAGCCGGGGGTATTGAACGTGCATCACGGGCCGTTCTTGAACGTTGCCGGTGTGATCGGGGAGGTCAGAGATCCGCGGCCGGGAGTATCGGCCTATCGCGACCTCAAGTACTTCTACGGCTCCTACGCGCTAAGCCCGCGTCTCGTCCGCCCGACCCGGCTACGATTCTGGGCCGAGGAGACGGATCTGGAGGGCGGGGGCACTCTCGTAACGTTGCGGCTCGACAGCCTCATGCGGCGTCCTTTCGTTCCTCTCTGGGAGCGCTCGCAGCGGATATTCTGGTCCAGGTTCCCCGGCTGGATGAAGAAAGAGTTGTCGGCGTAGGGCCGGCGGATCAACCAGCCAGCAACGACTACTCTCCTTCGCGCACCCACTCCGTTTCGAGGTTCGGAGGCTTCGCGAGGGTCTGCGCGATGACGCAGTACTGCTCGGTCTTTTCGTGCAGGGCTTCGATCTGGTCGGCGGTCGCTTCGGGGGCTTGGATCTGGAGTCGGAGCCGGATGTTCTCGAAGCCGACCGGGGCCTCTTTAGAGATGCCTAGAGTGCCGGCGACGTCAAAGTCGCCTTCGGCGACGACTTCGATGCTCTCGGTGGGTACCTTCATCGCCGTGGCGACCATCTGGCAGGTGATCTGGGCGCACGCCGCGAGCGCTCCCAGGAGGAGGTCGCCGGAGCAGGCGGTATTGCCCGTGCCTCCGGCGCCCGCATGTGCCTCAGCCTCGTATACGTGCCCGGCCATGTCCACGGAGCAGGCTATAGGCGTTCCCGTTTCGCTCGCCTTCGCGCCGAGCGTTATCTTGGAGGAACCAGGGTCGTTGCGGTACTTCTCCTTCAGGGGTTTCTGTATCTCTCGCAGGTCCGTGCTCATGTTTCCCACCTTTGCGGTCGCCGATCTTTCCAGTGAGAACTATAAACCTATCGGGGCGCGACCGAAACTCGCGCCGCTAGGCAGGTTCGCCGAGGGCGAGCCCGAAGAGGTCCCTGTCGTCGGTGTAGAGGTCGAGCAAGCGCAGGCCGGCCTCGTCGAACGCGCCGGCTATCGACTCGCGGGTGAACTTGGTGCTGATCTCCGTCCGCATCCCTTCCCCCGCCTCGAAGGGCACCTCGAGATCCAGGGCCGCCACCGGCACCTCTTGCTCGACCGTCGAATCCAGCCACATCTCGACGCGCGACGCCTCACGATCGAAGGTCGCCCGGTGGACGAAGAGCTCCGGGTCGAACTCCCCGCCGAGCTTGCGGTTGAGGACGTTCAAGAGGTTCTTGTTGAATCTGGCCGTCACGCCCGCTGCGTCGTCGTACGCCGCCTCAAGGACGCGCGCGTCCTTGATCAAGTCCACCCCGACCAGGAGGTAATCTCCCCTTTCGAGTCCGGCGCGCAACCTTTCGAGGAACGCCCGCCGGCGCTCGGGCATGAAGTTGCCGATGGTACCCCCGAGGAAGATGACGAGTCTTCCGAAAGCCTCTGACCTGGGACGGGCCAGCAGGCTCTCCAGGGAATGGTCGAAGTCGCCGACGAAGCCGGAGATCTCCAGCGTCGGGTACTCCTCGACCAACCTCTGCGCGCTGCCCGCGAGCGCGCTCGCGCTGACGTCGAACGGCACGTAGCGATCCGGGCCGGAGGTTGAACCGGACCTACTCACCATCGCGTCTAGCAGGGCGCGGGTCTTGCTAGACGAGCCGCTACCGAGCTCCACGAGCTCCCGGCAGCCGGTGCGCGCGACGATCTTCGGGGCCTTCTCCTGGAGTATCGAGAGCTCCGTGCGGGTCTGGTAGTACTCGGGGAGCGCCGTTATCTCCTCGAAGAGCTCCGAACCTATCTCGTCGTAGAAGTACTTGGGCCACGGCGAGAGGTCTTTGGGTACGCCGAGCAAACCGGCCCGCACGTCCTCGACCATCTGCTCGACGTCCTCGCCCGTATTCCCGAGCGACCTGACCGTCGCCCTGCCCGCTCCACCGGCCATGCGTGTCTACCTCCCGTTCGTCGCGAGCGCCGCGTCTCCGAGTCTTCCGGCTTTCTGCGGCAGAGGCGAAACTATACCCTATCAGGGGCCGCTACTTTCGGGGACCGCCCTCGTGGTCGTGCGAACGATCTTCTCCGGGAGGTTCTGGCGGAGTATCCTCGCCGGTACGGCGCGGCAGGTAGACGAACAATACCCACAGCACGACCACGGCAGCCACGACCGCGGCCTGCCAGAGCTCCATGCCCATCGAGGACCTCCTTCCGGCCCGTCTTCGGGTGGGTTTGCCGGTGGTCCGTTCTACAGGCCCGGAGACCGGCCTTCGCTCGGCTCATCGAGGGTGTCGAGGGCGAGCAGCACCGCCGCGACGCCGCTGGAGCTGACGATGTTGCCGGCCCGGACCTCGGCCAGTATCTCCCCGACCGGGACGAGCACGACCTCGAGCCGCTCGTACTCGTCGGGCTGCTGGGACCCGGCGCGCTCTACCCCGCGGGCGAGGTAGAGGTGCGCCCAGTTGTCTTTGAGGCTCGGCGAAGAAGCTACAGCGCCTAAAGACTCCCACTCGCCCCCCGAGTAGCCGGTCTCCTCCTGGAGCTCCCGCCGGGCCGCTTTCTCCGGCTCCTCGCCTTCCTCGACCAGCCCCGCGGGCAGCCCGAGCTCGACCCTGCCTATAGCCGGCCTGTACTGGCGCACGAGCACCACCTCGCCCGATCCCGTGAGCGGGAAGACGATGGCGGCGTCGGGGCGTTCGATGACGTAGTACGGGTCCTTTACCGCCCCGTCTGGGAGGCGGAGTTTGTCCGAGCGCAGCGCGAAGTACGGGGTCTCCATTAGCTTCTCCGAGGAGAGGCGCTCCCAGCGCCCGGTATCAGGCGCCATTGCCGCCGGAGAGTATCTCCGGCAGGTCCTTCGTAAAAGCGCTCCGGGCCATTATGCGGTCGCAGCCGGATTCGCGGGCCGCGACGGCGAGGTCCTTCTGGACGTGCGAGAGGAAGCCGACAACGGGTACGGCTTTGAGGGCTTCGTCGGACTTGAGTTGCTTTAGAAGCGTTAGGGGATCGAAGCGCGCCGAGTTGAGGTCGAGGACGAGGAGGTCCGGCGGGGTCGCCTGGGCTTCGTCGAGAAGCTTCTTCGGGCTGCGCGGGAAGAGGGCCTCGACGCCGAGTTGGGTTGCGGTCTCGGAGATCTTGCTCCGAAACAGCAGATCTTCGACCGCTGCCACGACCCTTCGCGCCAAGCTAGCATCCCTCCATTCCTGTTGGTGTTTCCGGCGACATTCTACTCCTTCGCCGTGCGGTATCCTAACTTTATGTTTGAGAAGCTACTCTTTAAGAAGAAGTTTTCCGATATGGGGGAGGGCTTGCGGCGCACGAAGACGGCGCTCTCGCACTTCGCGCCGTTCCTACGACCGCGCAAGAGGGGTTTGTTTCTCGCGCTCGTCTTGTTGCTCCTCGAGACGGGGACGAGCCTCGCCCAGCCGTGGCCGCTCGCCCTGATCCTCGACTACGTGATAGGCGCCGAGCCCGGGACCAGTACGTTGCCGGTTTCGGTGAGTGGGCAGGTACTGCTCGTCGGGATCGTCGCGCTGCTCGTCGTTATCTCTACCGCCAGCCGGGCCGTCACGGCCTTCCGGCGCTACCTGTTGAGCAAGCTCGGCCAGGAGACGGTATTCGACATGCGGGACGCCCTGTATCGTAAGGTTCACGATCTGGGGCTCGACTACCACGGGGCGCGACGGACGGGGGACACGATCACCCGTGTGACCAGCGACGTCAAGGAGGTCAGGAGCCTACTCGTCGATTCCGTCGTCGAGGTTGGGTCGAGCTTCCTCATCCTTATCGGGATGCTCGCGGTCATGCTGTGGATGAGCCCGAGCCTCACAGTTCTTGCCCTCGTCACCGTGCCGTTTCTCTTTCTGGCCGTCCGGCGCTACCGGCAGGCCCTCATAGAGAGGATGCGCGTCGTGCGCGCTAAGGAGGGGGCCATAGCGAGCGTAATTCAGGAGACCGTAACGGGTATCCGGGCGGTCAAGATCTTCGCCCGCGAGAACGACGAGATAGACCGCTTCCGCAAGGAGAGCCGCGACTCCCTCTCCGCGAGCGTCGACTCCTCCCTGATCGAGGCGAAGTTCAGCGTCCTGCTCGGCATCGTTGGCGGCGTGGGAACCGCCCTCGTCGTGTATTTCGGCACGCGACAGGTGCTCGCCGGTAACCTCAGCGTCGGTGGCCTGACCGTCTTCGTTTCCTACCTCGGGCTCTTCCTCTCGCCGTTGTGGGCTCTGAGCCGGCAGGTAAACCAGATCGGCAAATCCCTCGTCTCCGGCGAACGAATCATAGACCTCCTGACCGCCGAGCCAACCGTCAAAGACTCTCCCGACGCCCGGCCGGCTCCCGTCCTGGAGGGCAGGGTCGCCTTCGAGGACGTCCACTTCTCCTACGACGACGAGGCCGGGGAGGTTCTGCGCGGGATGTACTTCGAGGTGGAGGCCGGAAGCCGGCTCGCGCTCGTGGGGGTGAGCGGCGCGGGCAAGACCACCGTTACGAGCCTCCTCGCCCGCCTCTATGATCCGCAGGGCGGACGGGTGCTCGTGGACGGGGAGGACGTGAAGAGGTACACCGTCAAGTCGTTGCGCGATGCGATCACCTTCGTCCCCCAGGAGCCGATGCTCTTTCGGGCCACCGTGGCCGAGAACATAGCCTACGGCAAACCCGGGGCATCGATGGAGGAGATCGAAGACGCCGCCCGGTTAGCCGGCGCCGACGAATTCATCCGGGAGATGCCCGAGGGCTACGAGACGCTACTCTCGGAGCGCGGGGAGAGCTTATCCGGGGGGCAGCGCCAGCGCGTCTCCATAGCGCGGGCGATGCTCCGCGACACGCCCGTTCTGATCCTCGACGAGCCCCAGGCGGGCCTGGACGCAGAGGCCGCCGATGCCGTCGAGGAGAACTGGCGAATCCTCACCGCGGGCCGCACTACCTTCGTCATCGCCCACGAGCTCAGGCTGGTCAAAGACGTCGACAAGATCCTGGTCCTCGAAGACGGCCGGGTGGCCGAAGAAGGAACCCACGACGAGCTCGTCTCCTCGGGCGGTCTCTACGCCCGGCTCTACGCCCTCCAGGAAGGAGGCCGGGATCCCGTACTGTAAAGGAGTGAGACCTTGAGAGAGCTGATGGTCCTGAGCGTCGTTCTGACGATAGTGGTGGTGGCCATCTACGTCTCGTTCTCGTAGCGTAAGCCCTTGATCACCGGAACTGCCCCGATCAACGGCGCCGGGCTGTACTACGAGATCTCTGGCGATGGGCAATCCCTCGTGCTGCTCCACGATGGTTTGTTGGACTGTCGTGTCTGGGACGACCAGTTCGAAGCGTTCTCCAGGCGCTACCAGACCATCCGCTACGATGCCAGGAGCCGCGGGAGATCGGAGCGGCCCGACGGCGAGTTCTCCCACGTCGATGATCTGCGCGCGCTACTGGAGTTTCTCAACGTGGACCGGACGCACCTACTCGGGGCGTCGAACGGGGGCAGGATCACCGTAGATTTCGCCCTCGAAGATCCAGCGATGGTAAGCTCTCTGATCCTGGTGGGACCCAGCCTGAGCGGCTACCGCTTCTCGGACGAGAAACGTCGTAGGGTCGCCGGGATCTTTTCGGCGGCGAGAGAACAGGGCGCACAGAAGTGGGCGGAGATGTGGCTCGAGGATCCCTTCTGGGCTCCGAGTCGAAGCCATATCGCTTTCCGACGACGGCTGCGAGAGCTTCTCGTCGAAGCGTTCCACCACCTTTCCCGCGCTCCGGTCTCTTACGAGCGACAGAACGTTGCGGCTACCGGGAGGCTATCGGAGATCAACGCACCGACCCTAGTAATGATCGGCGAGCGCGACGATCCGGACAACCACACGATAGCGGATCTGCTGGAGTCGGGGATCTCCGGAGCGAGAAAGGTGGTGATGGCCGAGACCGCGCATCTGCCGAACCTGGAGAGTCCCGAAGAGTTCAACCGGCTCGTTCTAGGCTTTCTGGAGGGGTGAGTTGCGGAAGGGGCGGGGAGAGTGGCCGCTCTCCCCGCACGTTATGCTATTCCGTATTCGGGCCGTTCTCGGAGCTCTCCTCTTCGCGTTCGCGCACGACGACCTGGGCTACGCGCGGACCATCCACCTCGTCCACCCGCAGGTCGTAGCCGTCGAGGACGAGCTCGTCGCCGACCTCGGGGGGACGACCGAGCTGTCCGAGGACAAGACCGCCGATGGTGTCGAAGTCCTCGCTCGTAAAGTCGGAGTCCAGCGCCTCGTTGACCAGTCCCAGGGGGGTGCGGCCGTCTACCGAGTACGAGCCGTTGTCCAGCTTGCGAATCGCCGGCTCTTCTTCGTCGAACTCGTCTCGGATCTCGCCGACTATCTCTTCGAAGATGTCCTCGACGGTGAAGAGGCCCTCGAACGCGCCCCACTCGTCTATGACGATCGCCATCTGGAGTTCCTGCTCCTGGAAGTCTTCGAGGACGTCGTCAACGAATCTGTTCTCGGGTACGACGACGACGTCGCGTGCGAGATCGCGGGCCTCGACGGCCGCGTCGATGCCGCCCTCGGACTCGACGGCGCGCAGAACGTCCTTGACGTGCACCGCTCCAATGATGCGATCGGGCGATTCGCCCTCGTGGATGGGATACCGGGTGTGGTTCCCCGCGGCCGTGAAGGAGACGAGCTCCCTCAAGGGCGTATCCGCCCGGAGCGTCACGACGTAGGGGCGGGGGATCATGATCTCGCGGGCCACCTTCTCGTCGAGCTCGAAGACGGCCTTGACCCTCGCCTCCTCGTCCCCCTCCAGAAAACCTTGCCTGCTGGATTGGCCGACGAGCATGCGCAACTCCTCCTCCGAATGCCTCTCCTCGATCTCGGAGACCGGCGGGATGCCGAAGATGCGCACGAAGGCGTTGGCCGTCCCGTTGAAGACGACGGTAAGGGGAAAGAAGAGGTAGTAGAAGAACTTCATGAAAGGCGCCACGACCTGGGAGGTGCCCTCCGGCTTGGCGATGGCGAAACTCTTGGACGCAAGCTCGCCAAATACCACGTGCAAGAAAGTGATGATTCCGAAGGCAATGGCGAAGGCGATCGTGTGTACCAGGCTCTCCGGGATCAGAGGCGCGAGCAGCGGATCGATCAGCTCCGCTATTGCCGGCTCGCCCAGGGCACCCAGACCCAGCGAGGCTATGGTAATCCCAACCTGGCAGACGGCGAGATAAGCGTCGAGGTTGCCGGTCGCTTCCCTTATCAGCCCGGCCGAGGCCCTGTCCTCCTGCACCATCGACTCGACCCTGGTGCTCCTGAGCTTCGTAAACGCGAACTCCGCCGCCACGAACAGCCCGTTCAAGGCCACCAAGAAAAGCGCCACCAAGAGCTCGAACGCCGAAAAGATCATGCTCCCCAAAGATACCTCCGATCAACGCGTCGATCCACAATGCCGGGGGATCCACCGAGAGACCCGACGACGCTTCTTGTCTCGTCGCGTTCCACGACGACGCCCCGAAGATATCCCACCCCGTCCCCTTTAGCAAACCAGATGCCCGGAGCGGCCAGCCTAGTAGAGCAACTTCTTGTCCAGCTTGTTTCGGAGCGAGCCGGACGTAGTAGCCTCGACCGGGGAAAACGGAGGGTGGCGAGCGGGGCACACCGATACGAGATCCTCCACCTCGGAAGAGAATCCCCTGACACCGCTGGGGAAGAATCGGGTGCGTAAAGGGCGGAGCAGCGTTAAATTTTGGCAATTACGTACTTGACTCACCAATCGCTTAGCGTTTTCTCAGCGGCTGATTAGCACTAGTACAACTTTAGGTTGTACACTGCTAAGTGAGTTGGCGAAACGCAAGTCGTATTTGCACAGGTCAAAGGAGAGCCGATGACCGAAGAAAACCGAAAAGACGAAGCCCACAAAGACGAGCAGGACCACAACGGAGAGAACCCCGAGTACGAGAACTTCCAGGAGACACTAAAGCAGGTATTGTCCGTTCCTAAAGAAGAATTGGACAAGAAGCGAGCCGAAGAGAAGCGGCAGAAGAAAGAGAAGCGGGCGGGGTGACCATAGACACCGAACGCAAGGCTTCGGGGGAGGCAGCAGCAAGATTCCTTACTCTACTCCAACAAGAAGCAGCAACCTTTAATGAGTTAATTTCAACCGAAGACGGAGATTGGATCGTCAAGGGCTTCATAGATGTTCTCGAAAACATCTACACCATTTCGAGTGACACAAAAGTGGTCTCCAAACTAATAGAACTGATGCTTTTCCCCTACTTTGTGGATTTTGCTAGAAGGCACGACTTCAAGCTAGTGTTCCGTCACGAAGGGTTTGGGTCATATGATGACTCCTCCACGATCTCGGGATAGAGATGCTTGAGCTTGATGCGAGCATCGGCGCTGGTGAAGCGCCAGTCTATGGAGCTTTCGGCGGCGTTGCGCTCGGTTTCCCACGCGCCTACTTCCCCGACGAGAGTTTCCCGGTTGGGGATGCGCTGATCCAGACACTGGCGAGCCAGCACCGAGAGCTCTATCTCGGCCATGTTCAGCCACGAGCCGTGCTTTGGGGTGTAGTGAATCTCCAGCTTACGGGCGATGCGTCGGGCCTCGGAGGGGACGAACGCCTCATACAAGGCGGCGGGAGTGTGGGTGTTGAGGTTGTCCATTACCAAAACGATTCGCTCGGCGTTTGGGTAGTGGACGTCGACCAGATCCTGTATGCAATACGCCCAGTCGATCTTCGTCCGCCGCTCGGTGACGCTAATGTGGCGCCAGCCGGCCAGGGGCTCGGAGATGATGAAGAGGTTGACCGTCCCTTCGCGCTTATACTCGTAGTCGTGGCGAGCCGGCCGTCCCGGAGAAGCGGCGAGCGGTTCTCTGACCTCGCTTATGAGTTGCTTGTTCTTCTCGTCCAGGCACACCTGCGGGAAGCGCTCGTCGTAGGGGCGGGTGTAGACCTCAAGAACGTCCTCCATGCGCCAGACGAACTCCGCGTCTTGCTCTGGCGGGATGGACCACTGCCCGTTCAGCCAGGGCTTGATGGCACTTTTTTGAGAGTACGCCGGACCAACTCCCGGGAGATGGGTTCTTCGGCGCACTCCAGGCTGACGAAACGCTCTGCAAGAAGCCGAATGCTCCAGCGCCCTCTCCCCCTCGGAGGCTCCGAGCAAGAGAGCGCGATCAGATGCGCCTCCTGTGAGCCATCGAGCTTTTTAGGTTTGGTGTTTTTCGGCCGGCGATGGACGAGGGCGGCCTCCAGGCCCTCCGCCACGAACCTCTCGCGTATCCGAGATACCGTCGAGCGGCTGACCTCCAGGGCCTCGGCGATCTTCACGTCGGGCCAAGCTTCGTCGGGAGCCTGCTCGCCTTCGTCGGCTTTGAGGAGGATGCGCGCATGGGTCAGTTGGCGAGCCGGGGCGTGGCCGGAGTTGATCAGACCTTCCAGCCTCTCGCGGTCCTCGGCGGACAGGATCGCGGGGTTCTTTCTTCTCCTCGGCATGGGGGGACCTCCTCATGTTCACTGTCACGTGCCCACTCCGGAGAGCGAGTGTAGGCACGATACCCGAGGAGGAGCATTGCCGCAAATCAATCATGCCGAAACACTAGTAGGAGGCTAAGGCTAACGAGTTAAACGCGCTATAGATAGCGAAGACATACGCGAGGGGCGGGGCTTAACAGC
>JAIVIG010000477.1 GCA_020200675.1 Actinomycetota bacterium | reverse complement strand
AAGCTCGAAAAAGCCGGTATCGCCAACGCCAGGATGAGGACCGTCCGGGAATTTATCGAGCATCCCCAGCTAGAAGCCCGTGGCCGCTGGCGCGAGGTCGGTTCCCCGTCCGGTCCGCTGCGTACCGGCGCGTATCGGCCCGGTTGCAGTACGGTTGCAGTAAACCGACCCGGTTAGGGGCCTGCTGGAACGGGATCTCGATGACCGCTCATATGGCCGCCGACTGCCGTAGGGTGGCTACGACGTCGACATCGTAGCCGAGCTCGGCGAGTATCTTATCGGTGTGCTCGCCGACCGAGGGGATCGGGGCCATGACCGGCTCCGTGCCGTCCATGGTCGCCGGCGGCAGGAGCGCGCGCAGAGAACCGGCCGGGGATCCCACCTCCCTCCACCTGTCCCGGGCTTCGAGCTGAGGGTGGTCGAGGAAGTCCCGGACGGTCCTCATCCGGGCGTTGGCTATCTTCGCTCCATCGAGGCGTTCTATAGCCTCCTCGGAGGAAAGCTCTTTAAGAATGCCTTCGATCTCCCCGTGCAGGTCGTCCCTGTTTTCGACGCGCTCCGAGTTGCTAGCGAAGCGTTCGTCTCCGGCTAGGGCAGACTGCTCCAGCACGACCTCGCAGAACCTCTCCCACTCCCGCTCGTTCTGTATGCCGAGGAAGATTACCTCCCCGTCGCCGCACTCGAAGGGGCCATAGGGAGCGATGGCGGCGTGGCTCGCCCCGGTCCTCGGCGGCTCTTTGCCGCCGTACAGGGTGAAGTAGGCGGGGAAGCCCATCCACTCACCTAAAGACTCGAAGAGCGAGACCTCCAGGGCGGCGCCTTCGCCGGTGCGCCCGCGACTCAGAAGAGCCGTGAGGATGCCCGAGTAGGCGTACATACCGCAGGCTATGTCCGCGATGGAGACCCCCACCTTCGAGGGAGTTTCGGGGGTGCCGGTGATGGAGACGAGGCCGGCTTCGCACTGCACCAGAAGGTCGTAGGCCTTCTTGTCCCTGTACGGTCCCGACGAGCCGTAGCCCGAGACGTCGCAGACGATCAGGGACGGATGCCTCTCCCGCAAGATCTGTGCGCCGAAGCCGAGCCTCCCGGTCGCGCCCGGCGCGAGGTTCTGGACGAAGACGTCGGCCCGTTCGATGAGGCGGGCCAGTACCTCTTTGGCCCCGTCTTGCTTGAGATCCAGGGTCAGAGACTCCTTGGAGCGGTTGAGCCAGACGAAGTGGCTGGAGAGGCCTTTCACCGTGGCGTCGTAGGAGAGTTCCTTCAGTATCTCGTCGGTGTGCTCGCCGACAGAGGGGATCGGGGCCATGACCGCCTCGGTGTCCGCCATCGCCACCGGCGGCAGGAGGGCACGCAGCGGACCGGACGGGGAACCGACGACCGTTATGCCGCTCAGCGGCAGCACTTTCAGAAGGACCTCGGCAGGCCGAGGACGTGCTCTCCTACGTAGGAGAGGATGAGGTTCGTGGAGATGGGCGCCACCTGGTAGAGGCGCGTCTCGCGGAACTTGCGCTCGACGTCGTACTCGGCGTCGTAGCTGTAGCCGCCGAAGGTCTGCACCGCGACGTTGGCTGCCTCCCAGGAAGCATCTGCGGCCAGCAGCAAGGCCATGTTCGCCTCGGCGCCGCAGGGCTCTCCCCGGTCGAAGAGGGAGGCGGCCCGGAAGCGCATGAGGTCGGCGGCCTCCACGCTTATGTGCGCTCTGGCTATGGGGAACTGGATGCCCTGGTTCTGTCCTATCGGACGGCCGAAGACGACGCGCTCTGTGGCGCGGTGGGTAGCCTTATCCACGAACCACCGTCCGTTGCCGACGCACTCGGCGGCTATGAGGATCCGCTCGGCGTTCATGCCGTCCAGGATGTAACGGAAGCCTCTGCCTTCCTCGCCGATCAGGCTGCTCGCCGGGATGCGCAGGTCCTCGAAGACGAGCTCGTTGGTCTCGTTGTTGATCATCACGCGTCTGGGCTTCACCGTTAGCCCGTTGCCCGCGGCTTCGCGCAGATCGATTAGGAACACGGAGAGCCCCTCGGACTTCCTCTGTACCTGATCCAGCGGCGTGGTCCGGGCGAGCAGGATCATGAGGTCGGAGTGCTGGACGCGCGAGATGTAGATCTTGCGCCCGTTGACAACGTAATGATCGCCGTCGGGGCTTCGCCTGGCGGTCGTCCTCAAGGAGGTCGTGTCGGTCCCGGCTTCTGGCTCCGTTACGCCGAAGGCCTGCAGCCTCAGCTCACCGCTGGCTATCTTCGGCAGGTACTCTCTCTTCTGCTCCTCCGAGCCGTGACGCAGCATGGTGCCCATGACGTACACCTGCGCGTGGGCGGGCTGGGCGTTGCCCCCGGAACGGTTGATCTCTTCGAGGATGATCGTAGTTTCGGTGAGGCTCAAACCCAACCCACCGTATTCTTCCGGGATGAGTGCACCGAGGTAGCCGCTCCCGGTCATCGCCCTGATGAAGGCTTCCGGGTACTCTCGCTTCGCGTCGAGCTCGCGCCAGTAGCTGTCCGGGAAGTCCGCGCACACCTCGCGGACTCCTCGCCGCAAGTCCTCGTATCGTTCGGGTCTTGCCACGTTACGCCTCCGGCAGCAGGTTTCGCACGTCGGGCTCCCGATCCAGGTTCCAGACGCGACCGATGATACGGTCCATCTCCTCATCCGAGGCCCCACCCTGGAAAGCTGCCAGGCTCCGGGCTTTCTCCTCCAACTCCTTGCGGCTCAACGTGTTCCCGGGGTCCCCTTTCGGGACGTCGACGCGGGAGGTGATGTGTTCGCCGCCGGTCGTCTCTATCTCGACGGCCCCGATCCAGCGCCGCGGATAGGCCGCGTCGACCTCGGGGTCGAAGACCATCTCGACCCGCTCGCTGAACCCGCGCAGCTCCGGGTCGCCGAGTGCCTCCTCGGTGAAATCGTTGATCCCGGCGCTCCCCGTGGTGGCGATCAGGGCGAGTACGAACCCCATCGAGAACTTGGACTGGTGGATCGTGCGCGGGTCGCTGACGGGTCCGAGTACGTCTATCGCCGCGCCGTGCACGCGGGCGCGGACGCCCGCTATCTGATCCGCGGTAAGCCCATGCTCCTTCATCCCTTCTAAAAGGGCGTCGGCGGCGGGGTGCGTATGCCGGCAGGAGGCGTGGAACTTGAACGAAGTCTCCGGCCCTGCCCACTTCTCCCCTAGCCCCTCGACCAGCCTCTCGGGCTCCGCATCCGAGGACATCCCGGCCGCCATACCCTGTTCCCCTTCGAGAATCCGGGTCGCGCCAGTGAACCCGTCGCGGGCGATGTAGGCGGCGAGAAGACCGTCGGAGGCGGCTTTCGCAGTGTGGAGTTGCTTGGAGTCCGCCGCATCGCGCAGGAACTCCCACAACCCGGCTGCCTGCGTTCCGGCTGAACCGAGCGCGTGGAGCATGACCCTTTCGTCGGCGCCCAGTAAATGGGAGACGGCGGCGGCCGCGGCGAGCGTGCCCGCCGTCCCGGTCGTGTGGAAGACCTTGTAGTGAGAGCGGCCGAGGTAGCTTCCGACCCTCACTCCGGTCTCGTAGCCGGCCACCGAGGCGGAGATCAGGTCCCGCCCGGAAGCCCCGGTCTGCTGGGCTGCGGCGAGGGCGGCCGGAAAGACCACGGTCGCAGGGTGGAAGACCGAGGCATTGTGGAGGTCGTCCTGCTCGACAACGTGCGAGGCGGCGCCGTTCACGAGCGCGGCGAAGAGCGGCGAGGTGCGCCGGCGCGAGGGCAGGACCTCGCTTGGCCCTTCGGCGGGTCCCATCGTCTGTGCGAATCGTTCGAGGATGCGGACGGGCCGCGCGTTCTTGCCGGCGAGGGCTGACGCGGCCCAGTCGAGGAATAATTCTTTGGTGCGCTCGACGACTCCGTCCGGCAGGTCCTCGAAGCGTAGTCTGGAAAGGAAAGAAGCCAGCTCGCGGGTCGTCGCGGTCCTGGTTACGCTCATTCGTCACC
>JAIVIG010000295.1 GCA_020200675.1 Actinomycetota bacterium | reverse complement strand
GGAAGGTGTGCAGGGCGTCAAGGGGTGCGAAGGGTTCCATGATGACGCATTCTGCTCCCGGCGGTCGCCACCGGCTACTCCTGGCGCCCGTCACAGACCTATACAGTTAAAACACAAGCTAAGACTCATTACTGTAAGCTTTAGGGCGTGGGATACTGTACGAACTGCAGGCACCGAGTAGAAGCCACCAGGGATCTCTGTCCTAAATGCGGACGGGTTTTGCTCAGGATGTCGTCCCAACGCCGGCAACGTTCGCGGCCGTCCGCTAACCCTCCCCGAGGGTCTCGAAAACTGCCTTCATCAGCTGGGCCAAGAAAACCCGCAGGCGTGTTTGCGGCTGCGTTCGAGCGGCTAAGACGAAGGGAAAACAAGGGGCAGATGCTCGCGGTACTGGTATTAGGTCTTCTGGTTATATTAGTGGCGCTGTTCTCCTCGATGCGCAACGGGGAAGAGTACGGGGGCGAGATGCGAACGAAAAGCCTCGTGTACGATGCTGACTCTCGCGGCAAGATAGGACTGTATTGGATGGACAACGAGGCGAACAAGCGCAAGGCAACCTCCGAAGAGATCAAGCGCTGCGAAAAGCTGCATCCGGACGAAGCGATACCCGTCTGCCAGACGACCTACTACGAGAAGGACGAGGACGAGCAGTAGGTTTTGCGGAGGTGTCTCGGCTCTTTTCACTACCCTATGATCCCCCATAGCCTCGCAACTACCTCCAATTCCAGATGACTGTACCGCCTGGAAAGCGCCCGGCGAGGCCGCTTGCCGTGGACGCGGAGAAAGATGTACCGCGACGGGTACGCCTTCTACCGCTCCGGCAACGGCGTGTGGCTCGTGGAACACGTCCCGTTACCTCTCGCCTCTCTAGCCCGGCCGGTGTAGACGCCTTTACTACGGGGCGAGGTGGGCGGGGCTAGAATCGGGCAAGAAAAGCGAAGTTTGCCGGGTAGAACCTGGGGAACAATGCCGACGGAGAGAGTCGTAGGAGGAGATCTTGGAGAACCTTTTCGCCGCCCGGGCGGTGTTCGGCATGTCGTTGTCTTTCCACATCATGTTCGCGGCTCTCGGCGTGGTCATGCCGTTCTTTCTCCTCCTGTCGCAGGGGCTCTACCTCAGGAGGAAGAACCCGGTCTATCTGGCGCTGAACAAGAAGTGGACCACGGCTTTCGCCATTACTTACGCTATCGGGGCGGTTTCGGGGACGGTGCTGACCTTCGGGCTCGGGCTCTTCTGGCCGCGCTTCATGGACTTTGCCGGGCCCATGATCGGGGTTCCCCTCTCCATCGAGGTCATGTTCTTCCTGCTCGAGGCGATCTTCCTGGGCATCTACCTATTCGGGAGAGATATGCTCTCTCCCTGGCTGCACTGGGCGAGCGCCATCCCGCTGTTTATCGGGGGCTTCGCCTCGATGATCGTTGTGATCCTCGCCAACTCCTGGATGAACACCCCGGTCGGCTTCGAGGTGAACGAGACGGGGGAGGTAATCGACGTGAACGTCCTCCAGGCGATGTTCGCGCCCGCGTGGTACGCGGAGACGAGCCACATGGCCGTCGCCGCCTTCGAGGCGGTGGGCTTCGCCTTCGCCGCCGTCTACGCCTTCGGCATGCTGCGGGGGCGGCGCGACGAGTATCACAGGAGCGGGCTATTTCTGGGCATGATGGTCGCCACTCTGGCCGCTCCGCTCATGATCTTCTCCGGCGACCACACCGCGAGGCAGCTCGCCCAGAACGAGCCCGCCAAGCTGGCCGCGATAGAGCCGCTCTTCGAGACGCAAGAAGGCGCCCCGCTCTCCATCGGCGGCTACCCGGACGTGGAAGCGGGAGAGATGCGCTACGACATCGAGATACCCTCGCTACTCTCCGTCCTCTCCCTCGACGATCCCAGCGCCACCATCCAGGGCCTCAACGAGTTCCCGGAGGACGAGAGAGCCGACCCGCGCGCGGTCTGGTGGGCCTACGACGCGATGACCGGGATAGGTTTCTTCCTCGCCACCCTCATCCCGGTGTTCTGGATCTTCTACTGGCGCAGCCGCGGCGTACCCACCTACAGACCGCTCCTGGCCGCGCTGACCCTCTCCGGTTTCTTGGGGTTCCTCGCCATCCTTCTCGGTTGGATCACGACCGAAGAAGGGCGCCAGCCCTGGGTCGCTCAGGGGGTGATGCGGGTCGAAGAGGGATTCTCCCTGGCTCCCGGAATAGGCACCGCTTTCATAGGATTCGCGCTGCTCTACGTGTTCCTCGCCAGCACGCTCATCTGGCTATTGAAGCGCATCGCGACCGGAGCGCCACCCGAGGAAGAGGTCGAAGAAGCCCAGGAGCAGGAGGAATCGGAGGGTGCCTATGCCCTTTGACGTGATCCTCGCCGGTGCTCTGGGGGTGTCGATCCTCCTCTTCGCCCTCGCGGGAGGGGCAGACTTCGGTGGGGGCTTCTGGTCGCTCCTGGCGCGCAGGGGGGAGCGGGCCGTGGAGCAGCAGCAGCTCATCGAGCGGTCCATAGGGCCGCTCTGGGAGGCGAACGAGCTCTGGGTGGTGGTCTCCGCCGTGATCCTTTGGAGCGCGTTCGCGCCCGCGTTTGCGGCCTACGGAACCGCGCTCTTTATCCCCTTCGTGCTGGCCATCGCGGGCATCTTGTTGCGGGGGGCATTCCTCGCGTTCCGCATCGAAGCCCAGGAGGAAGCGCCGGGGGCCTACAGGTTCTTCGGGGAGATCTTCGGGAGCATGAGCATTATCACACCGTTCTTCCTGGGCGCGGCCGCGGGGGCTATCGCCTCGGGGCGGCTGCGGCTCGACGAGAACGAGCTGCCCGTCGACGGCTACTTACAGCCCTGGCTCGGGCCTTTCCCGATCATCGTCGGCCTCCTCGGCGTAGCGACGTGCGTTTACCTCTCGGCGATCTACCTGACGCTCGACGCGGCCGACAACGAACCACTCCAGGAAGACTTCCGCATCCGGGGCATGATAGCCGGTGTAGCTTTGGGCGTCCTCGGCGTGATCGCCATACCCGTCACCAGGGCCGACGCCCCGCATATGTGGGAGGGGCTCGCCCCGGGACTGTCCGCCTCTATCCTCATGATCGCCGCGGCTGCGTTCCTGGTAGCCTCGCTGGTTCTGCTCTTTTTCCGACGTTACTGGCTCGCCCGGGCCGCCGCTATCGCCCAGGTCGTGGCGGTGTTCTGCGCGTGGGCCATCGCCCAGTACCCCTACCTGCTCGTCCCCGACATAACCATCCAGGACGCGGCCTCGCCTCGGCCGGTGCTCGTCGCCATGTCCATCCTCATCGTCGTCTACGTCGTGGTCCTCGGACCGTCCCTCTGGTTCCTCTTCAGGCTTTTCAAGACACACCCTTCCGGGAAGGAAGAGGAGGACTAGACACTCAAAAGAGGAGGAGCCTTGACCGCTCCCGTTCGGCAGGTTCTGGAGACAGACCCGGAGTTGCATGATTTCTCGGGGCAAATCCTGAGGTGGGCTGGCGCGACCCTGATCTTCCTGATCGGCGGCGCGCACGTGCTCATCGCGGGCGAGCATTTCCTGGCCGCGACCTACCTGGGGATACTGTTCCTGGCCAACTTCGCCGGTGCGGTCGCGGCGGCGTTCGCCCTCTACTGGAGCCCGAACAGGTGGGGGTGGCTACTCGGAGACGCGGTCGCCGGCGGAGCTTTCGTAGGCTTCATAGCGAGCCGCACCGTCGGCCTGCCCGGTTTCGAGGAGGAGGTCGGGCGGTGGTTCAGCATCGCGGGGCTGCTCTGTTTGCTGATGGAGGGAGCTTTCATATCGCTCTCCCTTCTGGCGTTGACGCCCCAGGGCAGGGCCCTCGTGAGGATGCAGCAGGAGAGGGTGGATCAGGAACAGGCGGTGGGGAAAGAGCAACCGCTGGAGCAGCCGTTGTTGGGGATGGCGCCTTTGAAAGCGCCGGAACTCATCGAGCAGGAGATGGCGGAGATCAGGAGCCGCACGGCTCCGAACCTCGTCAATTTACGCAAACAAGTAGAGCCGCAAGTGGTCACGAAGCAAGCACAGCGGAGCGTGCTGAGTTACCTCTACGGCATACGCAACGCGCTCGTCTCCAACTCGGGGAGCCGACGACCGGGCCCGCTCGCTGCCCTGGCTATCCTCGCCGCCCTCGCCATACTCGTGGCACGCCGGGCGAACGGCCGGGACGATTAGCAGAGCGTTAGAGAGTCATGCGGTTCCGGTCGTCCGTCAGACCGTCGCCAGCATCTGGTCCTGCACCTCGACCATCCGCTTGTAGAGGCCGTTCTTCTCCAGGAGCCCTTGGTGCGTACCGCGTTCGACGATGCGTCCCCCTTCCAGCACCAGGATCTCGTCCATCTGTTCCATGTGTACGAGCCGGTGGGTGATCGCCAGCGTGGCGCGCTCTGAAACCGGCTCGTAGAGCCTGGCGAGGAGCTCGTGCTCGGTTGCGGGATCCAGGTTGGCGGTGGGCTCGTCCAGTATGAGCACTGGCGCGTCTTCGAGCAGCGCCCGCGCGATCGCCAACCGCTGGCGTTCGCCACCCGAGAGCCGCAAGCCCTGCTCTCCTAAAGGAGTGTCCAACCCTTGCGGGAGATGCCTTACGAACTCGATCAACTGGGCCCGCTCCAGCGCGGACTCTAACTCCCCATTGGTCGCGTCCGGCCTGGCCAGCAGCAGGTTGTCGCGCAAGGTCTCGTTGAAGAGGTGGGTTTCCTGAGAGACGACGCCGATGGCGCGTCGCAGGTCTTCTTGGGCGTAGCCACGAACGTCGTGGCCTCCCAGCCGAACTTCGCCGTGCGTCGTATCCCAGAAGCGCAAGGCCAGGTTCGCCAGGGTGCTTTTGCCTGAGCCGCTGGGGCCGACTATCGCGACCCGGCTGCCGGGCTCTACCTTGAAGGAGATCTCGTCGAGGACGGGAGGCTCGTTCTCCCGGTAACGGAAGCCGACGCGGTCGAACTCCAGCGTGTGGTCTGTGGGAGGCGGGAGGGGATCGTCGGGGTCCACGATCTGGGGTTCGGCATCGGCGATCTCGAAGAGGCGCTCCCCGGCTCCGAGGGAGCGTCCGAGAAACTGGAAGGCCGTTCCCAGCGGCTGGACTGCCTCGAAGCTGCCCAGGGTGAGGAGCGCCAGAAAGGCCAGGTATACGGCCGGGATACTACTTTCGTTCACCAGCGGTATCGCCAGGATCAGGACGGTCACCATGGCCAGGTTCATCGTCAGGTCGTTCAGCGCGTTCTGCAGGCCGCCGATGGAGGCCATCCTCTTCTGCACCCGGCCGAGCTTCTGGCCGAGATCCGAGACATTCCGTTCCTGATCGCCGGCCCGGCCGAGGGCGAGCAGGTCTTGCACCCCCTGGACGCCGTCCACCACCTGGACGCCCAGCTCGGCCCTAAGCTCCAACTCCCGCCGGCCCAGCCTCTTCGCGAGGAGGCCGGCCAGGAGCGGCACCCCGACGCCCGCGAGCGCCAGGAAGGCTAGAGTCACGAAGGCGAGCGTGGGGTCGAAGACGTAGAGCGCGACGAAGGCGAGGGCGGAGATGGCTACCGCGACGACGACGGGCGCGAACGCCCGCAGGTAGATGTTCTCGAGCTCCTCGACGTCCTTGACGATGCGGGTGAGCAGGTCGCCGCTGCGGTGCTCGAGCAGGCGGGCGGGGGAGAGGGGTTCGAGGCGTGCGTAGAGCCAGGTGCGAAGGTCCGCGAGTAGTTTGAAGGTCACGTTGTGTGAGACAAGGCGCTCCAGGTAGCGGAAGGCGGCTCGGGAGATCCCGAAGATCTGCACGAGGAACATCGGCAGGGTGAGCTGGCTCAGGCCGTACTGCAACGCCGAGATCGAGATCAGGTACGTGGCCACGGAGAGCAGCCCGACATTGCTCGCCATGGTCCCGATGCCCAAGACTACGGCGAACATCACCTGCCAGCGGTGAGCGCCCAGGAACCCGAGCAACCGTACCAGTACCCTCACGCCGGCGTCCTCCCATACGTGCCCACGAGACGGGCGTAGGGTCCGCCTCGTTCGATGAGTTCGGCGTGGGTGCCGGTCTCCGCCAGACGACCGGCCTGGAGCACGGCGATTCGGTCTGCACGGTACACGGTGTTCAATCGGTGGGCGATGACGAGCACGGTCCGGTCTCGCATCAGGCGCACGAGTGCGTCCCCGATCAGGCGCTCGCTCTCCGGGTCCAGGCTGGAGGTCGACTCGTCCATGATGAGCACCGGAGCATCCTTGAGGAAAGCCCGGGCGATGGCTACCCTTTGTGCCTCCCCTCCGCTCAACCGAACGCCGCGTTCCCCTACTTCAGTGTCGTAGCCTTGTGGGAGACGCTCGATAAACTCCGAGGCGCCCGCCAACTCCGCAGCTCGCTCGATCTCTTCGCGGGTAGCGGTCGGACGAGCTAGACGGATGTTCTCCAGCACGCTCCCGTAGAAGAGGTAGGGACGCTGCGGCACCAGCGCAACGTTCTCCCGCCAACCCTCGACGGAGAGTTTGTCGATCGGGATGCCGTTCGCGGAGATCCGGCCGCTGTCAGGATCCAGGAACCTAATGAGCAGGTTGACCAGCGTGCTCTTGCCCGCGCCGCTACGCCCCACCAGAGCCGTGCAGGTGCCGGCCGGCAGCGTAAGATCGATGCCTGAGAGGGCCGGCTGCTCGCTACCCGGGTAGCCGTAGCCTACGTCACGAAACTCGATACTCAGCGGGCCCGAGGGCCGGTTCGTGGTGCCGGATGTTTCGCTCACCGGTGCGGAGGTGTTGAGGATCTCGAAGATGCGGGTGGCCGAGGTCTTGCCCTCCATGCCGGCGTGGCGGTGGACGCCGAGCTCCCGCAGCGGGCGGAAGAACTCCGGGGCGAGGAGCAGCACCAGGAAAGCCGCCTCGAAGGGGATGTTGCCGATCAAGAGACGTATCCCGAGCACCACAGCGACCAGCGCGATGGAGAGCGTCGCGATGAACTCGAGCACGAAACCCGAGAGGAACGCGTAGCGCAGCACCTTGAGCGTCCTCTCCCTGAACTCGTCGCTAACCTCCGCGACCCGCTCGCGCTCCGCCGCGCCCCGGCCGAAGATCTTGAGCGTGGGGAGGCCCTGCAGGACGTCCAGGAAGTGCGCGCTCATGCGGGACAGGGCGGCCCACTGGCTTTGCATGTGCTCTTCGGCGTGGCTTCCGACCAGGACCATCAGGACCGGTATCGCCGGGGCGGTCGCCAGTAGCAGGACCGCGCTTATGGGATCCACCGAGAGCAGGTATGCGAAGATCAGAAGCGGTACGAAGACGCTCAGGACCATCTGTGGCAGATAGCGGCCCACGTACGCGTCGAGCCTCTCGACGCCTTCGACGGCCGTCGCCGCCAACTCACCGGTCCGCTCGCCCCTCGTGTAGCTTGGCCCCAGCCGCATGAGATGGGCGAAAAGGCGCTCTCTCAGCTCGTTCTTCACGCGGACGGCTCCTCGTTGGCCGGCGATCTCGCGCAGCCACAGGAGCCCCGAGCGCAGGACTACGGCCCCGAGCAGGAGAAGGAGCAGCGTCCTGATCCCTTCCAGATTCTCGCCGGCCAGAAACACCCGGTCGACGACCAGGCTCAAAAAGAGCATCTGGGCAATGGTGGTGACGGCGCCCAGCATCCCCAGGGCGATCGTGCAGACCAAAAAGATCCTGGCAGGCTTTACCTGCCGCAACAGTTCTCTGTTCATCGCGGCTATTGTAAGAGTTTGTTCTACTCCAGGTAGTGCTCGGCCTCACGCGACTTGTTAAAGCCGCGGGCCGTCAGCCGTTGCGTCTCGACGGCTGCTTTAAGGAAAGCCCAACTCCCGGCCGCCGACGACGTGGAGGTGCACATGCTCGACCTCCTGCCCGGCATCCTCGCCGTGGTTTATCCGGGTGGCGTACCCGCTCTCCGCGACACCCTGATTCTGGGCTATGGTTTGGGTTGCGTCGATCAACTGCTTGAGCATCTCCGGCGACAGGTCCGTATCGGAGGTCACGTGGTCGCGCGGGATGATCAGGACGTGTACCGGCGCCTGGGGGTCCAGATCCTCGAACGCCACCAGGTTCTCTTCGTCGAGCAAGAGCTCGGTGTCCATCTCTCCCCGGGCGATCTGGCAGAATGGGCAATCGTCTTTCTGTGCCATGCGAACCGCCTCCTACGGTCTGCTCTACGGAAACGGTTTCTTCTTACCCGAAACAGAGCAGACGACACGCGAGACCACCACGACGTGTTGATTGGAATTCGTACTTACTGCTCCTTCCCCCCAAGTGAACCGCGACCCTGGCCTGTTCGCTGGTTTGTGCCGGTCGTTTATTTATCCTACCCATTCTTATCGGACGCGTTACCATACTGGCATCGTTGGTGGCGGGCGGAGGAGGAAGGTTTGGACGTACTCGTCAGCGGGGCCACCGGGCTCATAGGATCGGCGCTCGTCCCTGCCCTGAGGGACGGAGGACATCAGGTACGGCGCCTGACGCGCTCCGGCGGTTCGTCTGAGGACGCCGTCGGTTGGGACCCTTCGGCGGGCACGATAGACGCCGCCGGGCTGGAGGGCGTCGATGCCGTCGTGCATCTGGCGGGCGAGGGCGTGATGGGACGCTGGACGTCCGCCAAGAAGGCGCGCATACGCAACAGCCGGGTGCAGGGGACGCGTCTCCTGGCGGAGACCATCGCCGGTCTCCCTACGCCGCCCGGGGTCATGGTTAGCGCGTCGGCGACGGGTTATTACGGAGACCGGGGCAACGAGCTCCTGACGGAGGAGAGCGACCCAGGCAACAACTTTCTCGCGGGAGTTTGCCGGGAGTGGGAGGCGGCGGCCGACCCGGCGCGGGCGGCGGGAGTGCGGGTAGTGCATCCGCGGTTCGGGGTCGTGCTGAGCCCAGAGGGCGGGGCTCTGGGGACGACGCTCCCCATCTTCAAGCTCGGCGGGGGCGGCAGGATCGGCAGCGGCAGGCAATACTTGCCCTGGATATCCATAGACGATGTCGTCGGCTCCATCCTCCACATCCTCGATAACGAGTCCTTGAGCGGGGCGGTCAACGTAACGGTGCCGGATCCACCCACCAACGAGGAGTACACCAAGACTTTGGGGCATGTACTCGGACGGCCGACGATCTTTCCGTTCCCGGCGCCGGCCGCCCGCCTCGCGTTAGGCCAGGTCGCCGACGAGCTCCTGTTGGCGAGCCAGCGCGTCGAGCCCGCCAGGCTAAGAGTGTCGGGCTACTCGTACCGTTACCCCGAGCTCGAGGGCGCTTTGCGGCACCTGCTAGGGAAGTAGCGGTGGACGCAGCAGTACACGAGCGTCACATGCGGCGGGCAATCGAGATCGCGCACGGCAATCCAGACGACCCGTTCGGGTGCGTCATCGCCGACGGGGAAACCGGCGAGGTCCTGGCCGAGGGTCTGAACGATGCCAAGAAGAATCCCATTCTTCACGGCGAGATCGACGCGATCCTGAACCTCGCCGGGACCGATCCCGACGCGGACTGGACCCGGCTCGTCCTCTACACCACCGCCGAGCCCTGCCCCATGTGCTCCGGAGCGATCCTGTGGTGCGGCATACCCCACGTCGTCTTCGGCTCCTCGATAGCGACTCTGGAGCGCCTGGATCTTCCGCAGATAAGCCTGTCCTGTGGGGAGATCGCACGCCGCGCGTCCTCTTCCTTCGCGCATCCGGAAATCACCGGCGGGGTGCTGGAAGGGGAGTGCGACGCTCTTTTCGAGGAGATGGCTCGGCGGATGGGCTAGAGAATACGAGGGAGCCTATATCCTTGACGGTAGTGGTTGTGTCCCTAAACGATACTGTTGGTTTATTCGCTGAAGATCCACAGTCAACTCGACGGAGCCAGAGCCGCCAATCGGGACCGTCGAGTAGCGGTGGTAGGAACGCCGTTCAGCCAGTTGGCGATCCGTCCTACGTT
>JAIVIG010000020.1 GCA_020200675.1 Actinomycetota bacterium | reverse complement strand
GCTTCGTCGAGCTCCTCCCCCGCCATATAGCGGCCGGCGATCTGGCGAACCACGGGCCGGGGGATGGCGGGCACGGAGTTGGCTATCACCCTGTCTATTATTCCCACGATCGGCATCTCCTCCGGTGCAAGATAGCCGCTACGGTCACCCCGTCGCTCCCGCGCGGGGCTTATAGACTACTTTACTACCTCGCGGGTTCGCTGCTCGCGGTCTCTTCGGTGCGGCTCGGGGCACCGAAGCGGCTGCGCAGCACGTAGGCCAGGAGGACCACCCCGACGCTCAGCAGGGTCAAGAGCAGCTGGGTGCGCAGATCGGGGTTGAGGGCCATCAGGACGAAAACGGCGAGGATGCAGAAGATCGACAGGTACGTCAGGTACGGGTAGAGCCACATCCTCACCTGTAGCCTCTCGGGGTCCTCGCGCTCCAGGCGGGCGCGCATCCGGAGCTCCGAGACGGCGATCAGGAGGTACACGAAGAGCGCCACGGCCCCCGAAGAGTTCAACAGGAACAGGAACACCGTGTCCGGGAAGAAGTACGCCATGAGCACGGCCACGTAGCCGACGAGCGTGCCGAGCAGTATGGCCTTCATCGGCACGCCGCGGCCGGTGGTGTCGGTCAGGCCCTGGGGCGCGTCCCCGTGGCGCGTGAGGGCGAAGAGCATCCTGGACGAGATGTACAGCGCCGAGTTGAGTACGATCAGGACCGCGATCAGGACCACGACGTTCATCACCGTGGGCGCCACGGCGACGCCCATGTTCTCCAGGGGTACCGTCGAAGGTCCTGCTGTAAAATCCATTCCGAAAGGTGGGAAGGTAAACGGGGCATTTTGCCCCGACGAGGAGGTACGCGATGCGCACTACCGGCGCTCGAGAAGAGACCGTCTCCGTCGCACGTACGGTAGCCTCTATCGTAGGAGGCCGGACGCTGGAAGACGCGCCGGGTGGACGCGTTAGCTCTACCAACCCAGCGCGCACCGGAGAGGCGGTGGCCGAGGTCCTGCTGGGCGACGCCGGGACCTTCGTCGAGGCGTGCCGGGCGGCGCGCGAGGCGCAGGCCGAGTGGGCGGCCGTCCCGGCTCCGATCCGGGCTCAGGTAATAAAGAAGATCGGACGCATCGTCGAGTCCAACAAGGAGGCCCTGGCGCGCCTGGTCACGCGCGAGATCGGCAAACCGTACACCGAGTCTCTGGGCGAGGTGCAGGAGATCGTGGACACCTGCGACTTCTTTACCGGCGAGGGGAGGAGGCTCTACGGCCAGACTGTCCCGAGCGAGATGCCCGACAAGCAGCTCTTCACTTTCCGAATGCCGGTGGGGGTTGCGGCCATCATCACCGCCGGGAACTTCCCGGTGGCGGTCCCTTCGTGGTACCTGACCCCCGCGATAGTCTGCGGAAACGCCGTCGTCTGGAAACCGGCCGAGTACGCCCCCGCCATCGGCGACGCCCTCGCCCAACTCTTTCTGCGCGGCGGCCTCCCCGACGGCGTCCTCAACGTCGTCCAGGCCGAAGGGGATGTCGCCTTCGAGGGCCTGACGGAGGCGCTCGACGCAGGGCTCGTCGATAAGGTCGGTTTTACCGGCTCCTCGGAGGTGGGACGCAGGATCGGGGAACTCTGCGATACCGTACACGGCTCGACGGGTACCGGCAGGATCACGGCGGACAACCCGCGCGAGAATTTCGTCGGCGACCCGGAGGCCGGGCTCTACTGTCACCCGACCATCATCGACGGCGTGACGGCGGACGACGAGCTCTACCGCATCGAGACCTTCGGCCCCATCGTCAGCATCGCCGCGTTCGCTGACTTCGACGAGGCCGTGGCGCTCGCGAACGGCCACGGCTACGGCCTGTCCGCCGCGATCTACACCCGCGACGCCGCGAACGCCCTTCGCTTCCGGGAGCGCAGCACCGCCGGGATGATCAGCGTCAACAACTCGACCTCCGGGGCCGAGGCTCACCTGCCCTTCGGCGGCAACGGCAAGTCGGGCAACGGCAGCCGCCTCTCCGGCATCTGGGTGCTCGACCAGTTCACCCGCTGGCAGGCCGTGAACTGGGACTATGCCGGCAAGCTCCAGAAAGCCCAGATGGACATAGCCAACCTCCCCGCCGACCTCGATTACCGGCTGGAGGACTAAAAGCTTCCGATGCGCGTAATGAGCTGGGAGATCCGGGCGGAGAAGCCAGGAGACGTTCCCGCCGTCAGGGAGGTGAACCGTCTGGCGTTCGGCCGTGAGGACGAGGCAAGGCTGGTCGATGATCTGCGAAACGGAACGCACGCCCGCATATCTCTGGTGGCGAGGCGCGAAGACAAAATAATAGGCTACGTCATGTTCAGCGCCCTCTCCATCGAAACAGAGCGCGGTAGTGTAGAAGCCCCGGCGCTGGCGCCCGTGGCCGTTGTCCCCGAGTCGGTGCCTCAGCGCCAAAGCTTGCACGTACACCAACACCCCGGACCTGCATTTCGTGCTCTCCCCGCACCTAGAACATTCCCAGGTCGCCATCGCCGCCGGGTTCTCCGGGCACGGCTACAAGTTCGCCAGCGTGGTCGGCGAGATCCTGGCCGACCTCATCATCGACGGCGCCACCCGATAGACCTTTTCTCCCCGACTCGCACCTTCGACCCCATTCCTAAGGGGTAGGGGCGCACCTGCCGTAGCATCTGCGAGTAGGGTCGTTGGGGAAAGCCGTCCGCCTTTCGAGGGTGATCTTGATTTTTCATAATATGATGGGCCTGAGTGTATCTTATCCCCGATTCCCAGAGTCTTTTTATACGACAGCACCGTATGTGTTAGCGCACGAAGCCGAAATTCTATACGCCGGGCCTGTTACGGCAAGCACATGCCATTGTATAGTAAGGGTACGTGAAGGCAGTCAGTGAGCGACGCGGAAGGAGCGGCTCATGCAAGAACAGGGTGTGGGGATCCAACTATACTCCGAAGTAAAGATCGGTCGGGAGAGCGAAGAAATGTGTCTGCTGGCCCGGTTCTTCAACGGGTTCGCCAACTCAACGCGGCTCTCGATCCTGCTGCTCCTCGCACAGCGAGGCGAGACGAAGGTGGGCGAGCTGGTGAGCGAGCTGGGCGCGCCCCAGCCACGCGTCTCCGACCACTTGCGTTGCCTGGCCTGGTGCGGTTACGTCAAGGTGCGGCGCGAAGGCCGCAACGCCTACTACTCCATAGCCGACGACCGGGTCCTGGAGATGCTGAGCCTGGGCGAGGCGATGCTCCGCGACAACCTCGAAGTCGTCGAGGCCTGCGACGTTATCAAGAATTAAGGAAGGCCGCTGACCAAAGTGGCGGCTTCTTGAGGATAGAACTCCTGCACTTCGAGGGATGCCCGGGCTCTACGAAGGTACTGGGCATCCTCGAAAACGTGGTCGTCCAAGAAGGGTTTGCCGCCGAGATTTTAGCGGTGATAACCGATCCCGGCGATTGGTTGGACTTCCCCGGTAGCCCCACGATACTCGTGAACGGCGAGGACCTCTTCCCCGCCGAACGCCGCGCCACGCGCGCCACGAGTTGCAGGATCTACGCCACCCCCGAAGGTCCGAAGAACTACCCGACCACAGCAATGGTGCGCGAGGCGCTAGCGGAGCGGTTGTCTGGTAAATCCTCAGCGGACCACCGGTGAATCAGCCCGCGGCCTTGAAGCTCTCTCTCGCTTCGATACTCTCCATCCAGGCCACGACGTTCGGGTAGTCGGCGAGCCCGATCTCGCCCTCCTCCGCGAGCTCGCGTAGCCTGACGAAGTTGCCCGCGTGGGCGACGTCGGCGAGGGAGAATTCCCCCGCGAGGTATTCGCGCCTATCCCCGAGGCGCTCCTCGAGCGCGGCGAGCGTCGTCTTCAGTTTCTCTAATGCTTCCGCGATCTGGGCCTCCGAAAACCCCCGCTCACGACCCACGCTCGCTATAAACACCGCAGGGTAGAGGTTGTCGTCTGCCGAGGCCATCCAGATACGGGCGTAGGCCCGCTGCTTCGGGTCTTCGGGAAGGAGCTTCGGGGACTCGAAGACCTCGTCGAGGTACTGGTTGACGACGTTCGACTCGTAGAGTGAGTCGCCGTTCGCGACCACCACCGGCACCTTTCCGGTAGGACTGACGTTCAGGAACTCCTCGGATTTGTTCGCGAGATCCACCTCGTAAGTCTCGAAAGGGACGCCTTTCTCGTGCAGAACTATCCTGGTCCGCCGGGCGTACGGTCACCTCTGGGTGTTGTATAGCTTGAGCTCCACGGCCCACCTCCGGTATCGCGATCGAAGATCGATGGTAGCACAGGGAACCGGCTCTCAATCCCGGCTTTTTCTCTCGCGCGCCGACGCGAGCTTCTCCCGCCAACCACCGCCCCAGCGCGCCTCGGCCGCCGCCCTCGCCCGCTCCCCCGCCAGGTCTCCGGAGACGAGCGCCTCACCGTACCCGGCCAGATAACCGAGGCGAGCGTCCCGAAGAGCGTAAGGGGCTATCCAAGCCGGCAGGTCCAGCCCCCGCCACATCTCGACCATCTCCGCCGCCGACCGGAACCGGGCCTCGCGGGCGTCGCCTCGCCCCAGTCCCTCCCCCGCTTCCCGGCAAGCCTCGCGCAACTCGTCGGGAGCGAACGGGCCTCCGGTGACGTGCAGGGCCAGCTCTCGCGGGAGTAGGTATGTGGCGGCCAGGTTACCCAACAGCGCGAATTCTCGTTCCTCTCCGAGCACGAAGTCTCGCACTCCTCAAGATCTACCCGGAATCGCTACCCCACGCCCTTCTCGGAAGCAGGTACGAGGCCGAAGATCGGACCCTCCGCCTCCAGCCTGGAGAGGTCCGCGATCCTGGAGGCGTATTGGTAGATCTCGATACCCACCGGAGTCCCGTCCTCGTCTACGTTCACGTTCATCTCGTCGGATACCACGACCGTCCGCCCGCCTGCTCGCTCGTGGCCGGGCTTCAGCTCCACGTATAGTGAATCGGTGTCCGGATAGTGACTAAACCTCACCCTTGCCTCCTTTGCCTACGTGTGAAGTTAGAGTAGTCGAAGGCGTTGAACAGCGCTCCGTCAGCCGTCGTTATCACCAGCAAATGATGTCCCAGTTCCGGTATGTAGCGCCAGTGCTTGACCCTACCATCCTCCTGTGTCTCCATGTACTCAAAACTGTTCACCGTCTCCGCAATGTAGGGCGCCAGCCGAGCCCTCACCAGGTCACCCAAGACCAGATCCCGAAAGTACGGAGTGATCTCGAAGCTCTCCAAGTACTCCACGCTCATAATGTACACGACGGTAAGAGAAAGCGCGGGTTGGACATCGGGCGCGAAAGCCGGTCAGGAACCTTTTGCGCGAGAGCCTTACTCGACCGGCCAACCCGTTATGGGGGTAAAGTCTACCGTCAGGGCGGCGCCGATGCTGCCCGCTATCAGGACCTCATCGACCTTCTCGATGCTCCCCACGAACAAGAAGAGGCGCCGGAAGAAGCGATAAGGCTGGGCGTTCTACGCTCCGGCTTCTATCCGCACTTCAGCTCTGACCAGGAGTCGACTGAACTCCTCCCAGGCGCTGCCGCCGCGCAAGAAGAACTCTATCCACAAGCTGCCGTCGCTCACGCAAGCCTCCCGCTCGACTTCCCCGATCCGGACCCGAGTCGGACGGTGGCGGTGGCCGCCACGGCGCGCGGAAAGAGATCTCGCGAGCGTGGAGAAAGACGGCACGGGGGTCGAGACTGGCTCGGCGTCCGGCAGGTGCAGCTTTATGCGCTGGACGACCTCGGCGAACGCCAGGTCTCCTTGCCCGTAATCCGCGACTATGTGTACCAGCATTCGGTCCTTCTGGTGTGCCATTCGAAACCCACTACTCGGGAGTCTCTGTACCCCTTCTGCTACAGTGGTAAGAGTGGAGGGCTACGCCGAGATCTGGGAGCGGTTCAAGAGGGAGCGCCGCCTGGAGTTCGGGGGGCACACGGACCCGGAGTGGCGAGATGGGCACGCCGTCTCGGCCTCGTTCGTGGCGCCGGTCGAAGCCCCGCACCTGCGGGAGGGCCTGAAGCCTCTGAGGGACGCCCTCCGGCCCTTCCCGTTCGTTTCCCTGCACCCCGACCATTTCATGCACCTGACGCTGCTGCCTCTGGGCTTTCTAGTCCCGGAGCCCAGAGCCGAAAACGAACTCTCGCGCGGGCAACTCGAGGACCTGGGGGAGCGTGCCAGGGAGACGCTGGTAGGTTTCCCGGCCTTCGAGGTGGATCTCGCGAACCTCAACGTCTTTCCCGGGGCGGCGTTCGTCGAAGCGCGCGACGGCGGGATGCTGGAGAAGTTGCGCGACACCGTGTGCGGGCGGTGTGGACTCGATAAGCCCTCCGGCCCGCTCCACCTCACCCTGGCCTACCTCCAGGACGCGGATGGCGCGCTCGCCCCCGACGAGTTCGTCGCCGCCGTCGAGCGCTATCGCAACTGGCCCGTGGGAAAGTTCCCCATTGAGCGAGTCGAGATCACCCTGCTCAACCTGGGCTCCTCCCCGTACCCCGACCTGGAGACCTTCGCGCGGATTCCGCTCGTCGGCTAGCCGTCCGCGACCGGTCGCCGTCGCTTTCCGCCGACGGCCCACAGCGCCTTCGGCGTGAGCACCCATTCGAGCGAGCCCGTGCCAGGCTCGGGGGCACCCTCGAAGGAGAGACGGGCCACGCCGCCTTTCTTGATCTGGACGCGCGCGCCGCACTCCTCTCCAATGGTGTCGCCGGTCAGGAGGTACGAGATCAGCTCGTGTAGACCCGGCCGGTGCCCGACGATCGCCACGGAGTCCAGGTCTTCGTGGCGCTCGAGTACGCTCAGTATCTTGTGCGGCGGGCAGTCGGGCTCCAGTTCCTCGCAACGAACGGGCGCGGGCCACCCTGCCTGTTCCAGGATCTCCGCCGTCCGCCACGCCCGGACGAAGGGGCTGCTCAGGACCAGCCCGACCTCGGGCACGAACCGCACGATCCCTCCGGCGGCGCGCCGGAAGCGCTCCTCTCCCTCGGGCGTCAGCGGGCGCTTCGCGTCGTCCGGCCAGCGGTCCTCGCCGCGCTTGTGCGCCACCGCGTGGCGTATCACATAGAGATCCACGCTCCCTACTTCTTTTTGCTGGCTTTTTTCGCCCGGGCTTTCTCGACCGAGCGCCGCCGTTTCTCCATCGCCTTCTCGAACCCCTCCCACTTCTTGCCCTTCACCAAAGCACGATACGGCTTCGAGCGGGGCAGAGACGCCCTCAGACCCGTGGCTTCTTGTAGGTGACGCTCGGACAGGGCGCCCATGGCGAAGGCCGTTCGCGGCGGGAGCCTCCGGGCATCAGCGGCGACGTTTTCGAGCAGTTCGGCGGCGACGATCAAGTCCTGGTGCCTCCCCAGGCCGTCCTGCAGCTCCTTGAGTGGCTTGACCAGTCCCATCGTGGGCTTCTCGCCGTACACGTCCTTGAGGAACTCGAGGGCGTAGCGTAGCCGCTTGCCCTCCTTGCGGAACTCGTGGTACTCCTCGGCCGGGGATTCCTCCGAGAGGTTCTTGCCGGTCTTGCGCCACTTTTTGTAACGGCGGGAGACCAGGTCCGGGGCGACCACCACTATAGGCTTGTTCGCTACGCCCTCCTCGTGCTCCTCCTCTTCCGGGCCGCGGTGTAGCATCCCAGCGAAGGAAGAGACGAAGCGATCGTACCGGTCGGAGTCGAGCGCCTCCAGCATGCGCTCTCGGGCCTCCGCCCTGCGCTTCTCCAGGGCTCCGACGACTTCGCCAAAGGCTTCACGGTCCTCTTCCTGCTCCGATGAGAGCTCCTCGAGGTGCTCGATCTGCACGTCGAGGTCCCGGACTTCCCCCAGGGCGCCCGCGACCCACTTGAGCTCGTTCCGGTAAAAGCCGGCCTGCTCCGGGAGCGCGCCGGAAAATAGCTTCAGGGCGGCCCGCATCCGACGCGTCGCCACGCGCATGTCGTGCAACTCTTCGGGGTCCTCGCCGAGCCGGGTGCCGGGCTCGTGTGTCAGCATGGCGGCGAACTGCCTTCGCAGGATCGCGAACGCGACCTCGCCCGCGCTCATCGAGGCGTCGATGTCGTCCGGCCCGAGGTCCGGGTCCCCGTCCGGGCTCAGACCGGCGGCGTAGAGCCCGGCTTCGTACTTGGAGATCGTGGTAGGCTCCAGCTCCAGAGAGCGCCGCATCTCCTCCACGAACCCGGAGACCTCGGCCGAAGCCTCCTCCTCGACCTCCACCTCGACCCGCGAGAGGCGCGCCGGCTCCTCGCCGTTATCGAGCCGTATAGTCGTGTCATCTAGCGCGATCTCCGCGACGTGGGGGCCGTCACCGCTGCGCCGGACGTTCCCCGAGGCGTCTTGAACGATCTCACCCGAGGCGCCGTCTCCGTCGGTCCGGCCCTCGACTGAGTCTTCCTGCGCTTCGAGCCGCAGACTAAAAGTCCGGCGGCGGGTCCGGATCTCGAAGAGAGGACGTACCTCGCGGGAGCCAGCGAGCGCCCGCAGCCTTTCGCCGACCGGACCGCGGGCCTCCGAGAGATCCGGGAAGCCCTCGTCGCCGTTCCTCACGCGCTCGGAGATCTCCCGCCGCCGAACCTTGCCTTCGTCGCCGTTCCCAACCGATGCCAGGGACTTCATCGTGAGCTCGGAGGTCTTGTTGGAGCCCTTGCGGCGCACGCGCAGCGCGTAGCCGGCCCGGTACAGACGCCAGTCCTCCGTGTCCAGATAGGTATCGGTGAGCTTCCTGGTCGAGCCGGGGGCGACGGAGAAGCCGGAGCCGGAGCCGTACTCCTCGAGCCACTCCTCGACCACCTCGGGATCGTCGGCATCAAACTGCCACTCGACCTCCTGCACGTCCATGCCAGAAGGCCGCCCCGACCGCCTCTTTTTGCCGGAACCTACCTCCGCACCGTAGGATCGCTCTTGTACCATTGTTCGTCCTTCCACGTGTACTCCTCTCCCGGATACTATCTACGAACCCTCGGCCGATGCATAGTTAGAAACCAGAGATTTTGCACAGAGTTTACGTTCGTTTAACATAGGGTCAACGAGAACCACCTCCGGGCAACCCCGAGGTCGTCGGTCTCCGGCGCGGGCGCGACGCCCCGTGGGTCGGGCGTCACCAGGGGAAGTTTTCGACCCGGCCTATCGCTAGAACGGCTCTTCGAGGAGCAGGGCCTGGCTGTCCAGGGGTTCTTCGCCCTCTTGCGGGTGGAGGCGGGTGCAGTCGCCGTCGGAGTCCATCTCCCAGGCGTTGGCGGTGTCGGAGAGTTGGAGGTCGAGGAGGCGGCGGACCTTCTGTCGGTGGCGGGCTTCGCGCAGGGGGAAGAGTTGCTCCACACGCCGGTCGAGGTTGCGCTGCATCAAGTCGGCCGAACCGAGGTAGATCTTCTCGTCCTCGCCCTCCCCGAACGCGTAGATCCGCGCGTGCTCCAGAAAGCGCCCCACGAGCGAAACCACGCGTATGCTCTCGCTGATCCCTTCGAGGCCGGGCTTGAGGCAGCATATGCCCCGGATCACCAGCTCTATCTTCACTCCGGCTTGCGAAGCCAGGTAGAGCTCTTCGATTATCTTCGGGTCCGTGAGGCTGTTCATCTTGCAGGAGATGCGCGCGGATTCTCCCTTTTCGGCCCGCGCCGCCTGCTCGCGCACCAGCTCGACGAACTTCTCGCGCATGGTCAGGGGGGCGACGAGTAGCTCCTGGTACTCCTCCTGCTCCGAATAGCCGGTCAGGTAGTTAAAGAGATCCGTACCGTCCTCGCCGAGCGCCGGGTCGTCGGTGAAGTACGAAAAGTCCGTGTAGAGCCTGGCGGTCGAGGGGTTGTAGTTGCCGGTGCCGAGGTGGACGTAGCGTCTCAAACCCCCTCCCTCGCGGCGGACGACGAGGCAGATCTTGGCGTGCGTCTTGAGGCCCACGAGGCCGTAGGCGACGTGTACGCCCTGGGCCTCCAGCCGGCGCGCCCAGGTGATGTTCGGCTCCTCGTCGAAGCGCGCCTTCAACTCCACGAGGACGGCGACCTGCGTCTGCTCGTCGCGCGCCTCCGAGAGCGCCTCGACTATCGGGGAGTTTGACCCGACCCGGTAGAGGGTTTGCTTTATCGCCAGGACGTCCGGGTCGGAGGCGGCGGCGCGGACGAACTCCACCACCGGGGCGAAGGAGTCGTAGGGGTGGTAGAGCAAGATATCCCCCTCCCGAACCGCCGAGGTGATCGAACGGGCGTTCCGGATCTCTTCCGGAACACGCGGCGTGACCGGCGGATACAGCAGGTCCCCCCGGTCCAGGTGCGTAAACTCCTCGAAGTCCGCCAGGCCCAGAGGCGCCGAAGTCGCGTAGACCGAGTTTGGGGCAACGCGCAGGTTCTCCGCCAACCACTCGCGCAGCTCGGCGGGCATCGAGTCGGTCACTACGAGCCTGACGCTCTGGCCGAACCAGCGGCCCGCCAACTCGTCCTCCATCGTCTGCAACAGGTCCGAGGCCTCGTCCTCCTCGATCACGAGATCCGCGTTGCGCGTCACCTGAAAGACGTAACACGACAGGATCTCCTTACCCGGGAAGAGCTCGTCGAGGTTCGCCGCTATGACCTCCTCGACCCTGACCAGCTTTATCTCCTCGTGTACCCCCGGGGCCGGCGTCTCCTCGGGCCTCTCCGTCGGCGGCACCTTCATGAAGCGCTCGATGGTGGCCGGCACCTTTATGCGCGCCATCACTCTGCCCGCGTCCTGGATCACGACGAGCAGGTTCAACGAGAGGTTGGAGATGTGCGGGAACGGGTGCGCGGGGTCCACGGCGAGCGGGGTGAGGATCGGCAGAATATCCTTCGCGAACTGCCCCCGAAGCTCCCGCTGCTCGCTCTTTGAGAGCTCGTCGTGAGAGACGAGGTCGATGCCCTCCTTCTTGAGCGCGGGGAGGAGGTCCTCCTGCAGCACCTCGCGCTGGTCGTCGAAGAAGCGTTTTGTGTGCTCGTAGATGCGGGTCAGCTGCTCTTCGGGGGTCATCCCGTCCGGGACGGGGTTCGGGAGCTCCGCGGCGACCTGCTGCTGGAGGCCCGCGACCCGGATCATAAAGAACTCGTCGAGGTTGGTCTCCGAGATCGCGACGAACCGTACCCGATCTAGCAGAGGATGCCGCTGATCTTTGGCCTGCGCGAGGACGCGCTCGTTGAAGCCGAGCCAGGAGAGTTCCCGGTTTACGTACAACGAAGGATCGGAGAGGTTTACTCTCTGCTCTGCGGTTACCATTCCTGCTCTACCCCTTGGAGTTGCTTCCGTTTGAGACCTCGTCGGCCATAGTGAGGATCGCGCCCTCCCTTATCCCGCCGCGGGCCACGATGAGGCGGGACCCGCCGAAGCGCTCGAGGATCGCCGCGAGCGTGGTGATCGCCGCGGGCATGACGCGCGCCCGCTCCGGCGCCAACCCCTCCTCACGCGCCAACACCGCGGACGGCTTCGCGGAGATTCCCTGCGCGAGCTCCCCGAGGTACTCAACGGTGAGCTCGTCCCTGGCCAGCCTGAGTATCGCCCGGGCCGAGCCCCCGATCGCCACGACCGGCGCATCCTCGGGTAGCTCCCACTCCGGCAGCATCCCGAGTACCGCCTCGCGCAATTCACCGAGCTCCCCGGCCTCCGGGGGATCATTGCGCACGAAACGCTCGGTGGTGCGGTTGGAGCCCAGAGGCAGCGAGACCCGCTCCCGCGGCCCGTTCGCGGCATCGCCGAGGATGAGTTGGGCCGAGCCGCCCCCGAGGTCGACGACGAGTGCCGGTGTGTCCCACGAGAAGTCTGGTCCCAGCGCCGAGACCGCCCCGCGGAAACCCAGAAGGGCCTCTTCGTCGCCAGAGATCAAACGCACCTCGAGCCCCGCCTTCTCGTGCACCTTTTCGACGAGCGCCCGACCGTTCTTCGCGTCCCGGACAGCGCTCGTGGCGAGCACCGCGGGCTGCGAAGCCCCGTTCAGGGCCGCCAGCCGGGCGAAGAGCTTTATGGCGTCGGCGGCCAGCGGTATGCGGGCCTTCTCTATGCTCCCGGTCTCGTCGACCCCCGCCCCCAGACGGGCCGAGACCTTCTCCCCCGTTACCGGCAGGACCGCGCCGTCCTCCACTTCGCCGACGAGCAGGTGTATCGTGTTTGAGCCCACGTCGATGACCGCGTGCGGGCTCACGCGCCCCCCGTCCGTATCCCCGAGCGTCCCGTATACAATCTGCCCTCCCGTCTTCGCCACCTTACTAACGCGCGTGATCTCTACAACACCGAATCATACAATCCGCGCCCCGGGCGTGGTATACAGGTTTTCGGGAACGGTTCTCATTTAACGGAAAATTTACCCGGTGGGCAGAGCCGGGGAGTCGGAGACGGAGGAGATCATCTCCAAGAAAAAGAAGAAGCTCAAGGAGAAGATCCGGGCCGCGGCCAACGGCATCGCGGCGGAGGAAGCGAAGCCCGCGGCGAAGGTCCGGGACTACGAGTCGCACGTCTTCGTCTGCACGGGCGGCGACTGCAAAAAGCGCGGCGCGAAGGACACCAGGAAGACCCTCAAGGACGGGATCCGCTCGGAAGGTCTACTCGGCGAAGCCCGGATCGACACCGTCGACTGCCTCGGCCTGTGTAAACACGGCCCGAACGTGGTCGTCTACGACGGGGCGCAGCCCAAAGGCACCTGGTACCTCGGCCTCGACGAGGCCGAGGTCCCCGAAGTAGTAGAGCAGCACCTCAAAAGCGGAGAGCCCGTCGAGCGCCTCGCCGCGGATCGGCGCCCCCGCAAGGCCAAAAAGTCAAAGAGGTAGGCGCCCGACACGAGCGCTGCTAGCCGATCGGCGCGGGCGCCGCGGGCGCGGGTTCGGCCGCCAGCGGCTGCGCTTCCTGCGCGGGCCCGGCCGGTATCGGTTCGACCAGCGGCACCGGAGCGGCCGGTTCCGGCTCGACCGGCAAAGGCTCAGCCGGCAAGGGCTCAGCCGGCAGAGGCTCGGCCGGTAAAGGCTCATCCGGCAACGGTTCGTCCAGCCCCGGCACCAGGGGTACCTGCTCCACCGGTACCGGCTCACCCTTCTCCTGAGTCGTTTCCTCCTCTTCCGGCTCGGCGCCCTCTCCCGGTTCGACTTCCACGAGCTCAGCGTGAACGATAATTCGCTCGCTGTAGTCGGGGAGGGTGCAGGTCTGGAGGGTCACGATGTTCTTGCCCGAAACGGGCTCCGTAACGCTCCAATCGTAAGGGTCAGTGACGAAGTTTTCGTAGACCTCGTAGGTGTAGCGCGTGCCCTCGGAGTCGGTCAGGAAAACCTCGTCGCCGTCCTCGAGCTTGTCGAGGTCCCAGAACACCAAGTAGCTGTCCGTGCCTAAGTAGCCGAGCCGGTGGCCGGCTATGAACACGTTCGCCTCATCTTCCCAGGGAAAACCGGTGTCCTGGACGTGTTGGGCGCCGGTATCGAGGGCGGACTCGTCGTCAAACGGGGCGTCGAGGACGGTCACGTCGCTCACCCGCTCCATGTCGGGGACAGTGAGCTTAAGCGTCGTCTCCGTGGGGGCGGAGTCGGCGACCTCCTCGTCGCTCGTGGCGTTCTCGACGGCCTTCGTCAACGGTGAGTTTTCGCCGAGGAGCGAGTACGCCACGAGGCCCAGACCGCCGATCACGACGAGCAGGGCAAGCGTGGAGGCCAGCCGCGACTTCCTACGCTTCCTATACTCCCTGCGCCTCGATCGATACATTCGCCTCGATCGGTATACCTTCAAGGTCACACCTTTCTTCGAACCAGGCTCGTCCGCAACCCGGTCGTTAGTTATACAACCTACGCCTCGAAGATGACGTATAGGTTACAGCAGGATCACCCTTTTGTAACGGCTCTCGAGAGGCGACTCCGGCGGGCCCCAGGATGTGGTAGCGTAAGCGCTTTCGCGTCACTATAATCGCGTTAATCGCACCGAAAAAAGTAAGGTGCCTATGGAGGAGAGTGGATGAAGGTAGGGGTACCTAAGGAGATAGCGGAGGACGAGACCAGGGTAGGCCTCGTGCCCGAGACCGTCGGCAAGCTCGTCAAGGACGGCTTCGAGGTGCTCGTCGAGACCGGCGCCGGCCGCAACTACAACATCGACGAGAACTACGAGGAGGCCGGGGCAAAGATCGCCTCGGACGCCGGAGAGGTCTACGGAGAGGCCGACCTCATAGTCAAAGTCGCCAAGCCGACGGAGGACGAGATCGGGCAGATGCACGAGGGCCAGGTCCTCGTCTGCTTCCTGAACGGTCCCATTTTCCCGGAGACCGTCGAAGCGCTAGCTAACGCCGGGGTCACCGTCTTCTCCAACGAGATGGTCCCCCGCACGAGCGTGGCGCAAGCCATGGACGCGCTCTCCTCGATGGGCTCCATCGCCGGCTACAAGTGCGCGCTCATAGGAGCGGACACTTTGGGCAAGTACGTGCCCATGCTGACCACGGCCGCCGGCACCACGAAGGCGGCGAACGTCATGGTCTTCGGCGTCGCGGTCGCGGGGCTGCAGGCCATCTCCACCATGCACCAGCTCGGGGCGAACGTCTTCGCCTACGACATACGGCCCGAGACCAAGGAGCAGGCCGAGTCCCTGGGCGCCACCTTTATAGACTCCGAAGACGAACAGGAAGACGAGCAGGAGGAAGAAGACGAGTTCGAGGAGTACGAGCCCGAGGGCTTCAGCAAGCTGATGGCTTCTCTGGGGTTTTACTCCTTCGCCGAACCGTCGCGGGACGAGTACATCGTGGAGGGCGAGGAGGAGGAGGAAGAAGAGGAGGACTCCGAGGAGGAGGAAGAGGACGAAGGGTGGTCCGACGAGAAGCTCGAGGAGGACCAGAAGCTCGTCCGCGAGCGCATACAGGAGATGGACATCGTCATAACCACGGCGCTCGTGCCCGGTACCGAGGCTCCGAAGCTGGTGGATAAGGACATGGTCGAGAGCCTGAAGCCGGGGTCGGTGATCGTGGACCTGGCGGCCGAGAGCGGCGGCAACTGCGAGCTCATGGAGGCCGGGGAGACCGTGGAACACGAAAACGTGAAGATATTGGGCCCGCTGAACGTGCCCGGCCGGGTACCCATTCACGCCAGCCAGCTCTACTCGCGCAACATGTACAACCTCATCGACCACATCACCGAGGACAAGTCCGACGAGGACAGCGATGAGAAGGACTCGCAGCTAGAGTTGGACTTCGAGGACGAGATCATCGACACCATGTGCATAGCCCACGACGGCGAGATCCGGCACGACGACATCCGCGAGGCTCTACAGAGCGCCTCCGAAGAGAGCGAGGCCCGATAATGCAAGAGCTCCTC
>JAIVIG010000215.1 GCA_020200675.1 Actinomycetota bacterium | reverse complement strand
CCCCACATCTCCTCGGCGTGGTGCGGCGCGAACGGGGCGAGGACGAGCACGAACGTCCTCAGCGCCTCCGCCCACTCGCTCTCCCCCACCTCACCCTTGATCGCCAACAAGTAATTCGTGTGCTCCATGAGCGCCGCTAAAGCGGTGTTGAACCGGAACAACCGGAGGTCCTCGGTGACCTTCTTGACCAGCCTCGCGGTGCGGCGGTCGAGCTCTGTGGGATCTGCCGTCCCCGACGAGCCGCCCCCGGCCACGAGCGAATGAGCCCGCCTCAAGAAACGCGCTACGCCCTCGATGCCGCGCCCGTCCCACGGCCCGCCCTGGTTCCACGGACCGATAAACATCAAAAAGCACCGCAAGGCGTCCGAACCGTAGCGGTCCACGAAGTCCTGCGGGTTCACCACGTTGCCGCGGCTCTTGCTCATCTTCTCCGCGTCCTCGCCTAAGATGATCCCCTGGTTGAAGAGCCTCACCATCGGCTCGTCGAAATCTACGAGCCCGAGGTCACGCATCACCTTCGTCCAGAACCGGGTGTAGAGCAGGTGCATCGTCGCGTGCTCTATCCCGCCGGTGTACTGGTCCACCGGGAGCCACCTCTCCCCCCTCTCAGGATCGAAAGGTCCCTCATCGTAGTGCGGCGAGAGGTAACGGTACTGGTACCACGACGAGTCCACGAACGTGTCCATCGTGTCCGTCTCTCTGGTGGCAGGTCCCTCGCATCGGGGGCACGTGGTGTTGCGAAAGCCCTCGTGCAGCTTCAACGGTGACTCGCCAGTCGGGGTGAACTCTGCGTCTTCGGGCAGGAGCACCGGGAGGTCCTCCTCGGGGACCGGGACGGTGCCGCAAGAGTCGCAATAGATTATCGGGATCGGGGTGCCCCAGTAGCGCTGGCGCGAGATGAGCCAGTCGCGCAGCCGGTATGTCACGGCCCCTCTGCCCGCCCCCTGCTCTTCGAGCCAGAGGACCATGCGGGCCTTCGCCTCTTCGACGCCGAGCCCGTCGAGGAAGCCGCTGTTGATCGCCCGACCCTCGCCGACGTACGCCTTGCCCTCGAAGTCCTCCGGCGGCTGCACGGTGCGGATGATCGGCAACCCGTACTTCTCGGCGAACTCCCAGTCCCGCTCGTCCTGGCCGGGCACCGCCATGATTGCCCCGGTCCCGTAGCCCATGAGCACGTAGTCGGCGGCGTAGACCGGGATCTCCTCCTCGTTCGCCGGGTTGATCGCGAACGCCCCGGTGAAGATGCCGGTCTTCTGGCGCGTCGCATCCGTCCGGTCGATCTCGCTCATCCTCCCAGCCTTCTCGACGTAGGCGCGCACCTCCTCGGCTCTATCCGGCGTCGTGATCTTCTCGACCGCCGGGTGCTCGGGGGCCATAACGAAGAACGTCGCCCCGAAGAGCGTGTCGGGCCGCGTCGTAAAGACCTCTATCGGACCATAGCCCTCGATGTCGAACGAGATTTCTGCTCCCTCGGAGCGCCCGGTCCAGTTGGTCTGAAGCGTCTTAACCCGCTCGGGCCAGTCTATCTTAGAGAAGTCCAAGAGTTCGTCGGCGTAGTCGGTGATCTTGAACAGCCACTGCGCCAGGTTCTTCTTTATTACCGGCGTCCCGCACCGCTCGCAGCGCCTCTCCGGTCCTATGACCTGCTCACGAGCGAGCGTGGTGTTGTCCTTGGGGCACCAGTCCACCGGCGCCTCTTTACGGTACGCGAGGCCCTTCTCCAGGAACTTCAAAAAGAACCACTGGTTCCAGCGGTAGTACTCAGGGTCGCAGGTTACAATCTCCGAGTCGAAGTCGAACATAGCGCCCATAGATGCGAGCTGCCTGCGCATGTTCTCTATGTTGGACATCGTCCATTTGTGCGGGTGGATGCCCCGGTTTATAGCCGCGTTCTCCGCCGGGAGTCCGAAGGCATCGAAACCTATCGGGAAGAAGACCCGGTACCCCTGCATGCGCATAAAGCGGGCCCGGGTATCGGACGGGGTCATCGCATACCAGTGGCCGACGTGCAGGTCCCCGCTCGGATACGGGAGCATCGTGAGCGCGTAGTGCTTGGGCTTCGCGGGGTCCTCGTCGGTTTTGTACAGCCCGCTCTCGGCCCACCGCTCCTGCCAGTGGTGCTCTAGGGCTACGGGATTATAGGTCTGCTTCTCGGCTGCCTCGCTCACGGGCGGCTCCTTCGAATACGAGTTTTAGTTGGTTTTGGGTCGAAGAAAGGCGCGGGATTCTATAGTCGAGGCTCTGCGTTCCAGCCCTTGTGATCCCTGGCGCACATACTCCTAATATAGCACCTGTAGGATGGCGGCGACGGTCACAGGCAGCGGTCGGGAGCGCATGTGCGTTAATCCTCCTTACGTAGGGCCCTAGCCTCGCATGATGTCATCCGGTGAGGGCCAACGCACCTAGCATTGGGCCTACTCTCATGGCAGGAGGCTATCGTCGCCTCTGTCCACCGAGCTGCCGAGAGCACCAGTTCCTGGAATCTGGGCTTCCGGCATAGAGGCTTCCTGAAAATTCCGAAGCTCAGCGGGCTGCTTGGTGCTCCTCGTTGCGTACCACCAAAACGGGGCAGTGAGCGTGCCGGATGACGC
>JAIVIG010000214.1 GCA_020200675.1 Actinomycetota bacterium | reverse complement strand
AAACGGTACTACGAGCCACGCACACCGGCGATGGCTATCGGATTGACTCAGCACCGCTGGTCTTGGCCAGAGTTCCTGACCACAAAGGCTACTGTCAGCTCTTGAGGGAGTCACTACCGAGAATTCCTCGGCCGCCTCGAATTGGATAGCAAGCGGTATGAAGTAGGCGAACGTCCACGCGCGCATCGCCAGGTAGACCCCGAGTGCGGCGAGAAGCCATCGACGGGCCGCCCGACTGTGCCAACAGGCCCAAAGGGCTATGGGGAGCAGCAGGGTCAGCGCACCGTGGAGGGGTATCCAGAAAGCCTTACGGTTCATTCCGCCGCTGTCGGGTTGGATGATCGCCAGATTGGTCGTCCACGCCGGATCCACGACGAGACGCTCGTAGAGGCTTCCTCCCAGTTCGAGAGCCATCAGGAGCAGGGCCATGTTTACCAGCCATGGCGCTAGCCGTTCGCGCACCGAGTTCGCCGTCTCCCCGCGCTCGTTCTTCGAGTCGTTCATGTCGCCGCCTCCTTCCGGTCACCGCCCGCAATTGGGACCGGGATCTGGTCGTGCATCTGCACTTTCCTCTCGCGCTGTACCGGCAGACCACGCCACCTTCTCGTCCCAGTCCACCCGGTATGAGTAGGCTCGCTCGGCGTTCTTGGCGCCCACCTTGAGGAAGAACGGCAGCGCCAGGTCGCGGATGCCGCGCGTGAGAGCGTTGGTGGGGACCTTCCGGCTGCCGCTTCTGCGCGCCTGCTCGACCAGCTCCTCCACCCGATCCTTGCGCAGCGCCTCGAAGGCGGCGAAGGCCATCTCTGTATCTGGTAAGTCGCGCAGGCACTTGGCGAGCACGATCGCGTCCTCCAGGGCCATCGAGGCGCCCTGCCCCGCGCTCGGCAACGTGGCGTGCGCGGCGTCGCCGATCAGGCACGCCGGTCCCTCGTACCACGCGGGCAGGGACGGCATATCGTAGCTCGGCCAACGCCCGATCCGGCTCTCGGTGGAGCGGATGATCTTTGCGATGGGCTCGTGGTCGTGGCGGTGCATGTCGAGCAGCCTCTGCCGATACTGGTCGTTTGCCATCGCTTCGAGCTTCTTACGGTCCGGCTCGATTGCCTGGGTCGAGTTCTGGAACCAGAAGATCTCTCCAAAGGCCACCACCTGGTAGCCGAAGAAGCCCTCCGTACCGAAGGTCATCCGCATGACGCCGCCCGATGGTGAAACACCCGCGGTGGTCGTGAACCCGCCCGTGTCGATTAGGCCGGCGTACCGGGGCTCCGGAGCGTCCGGCATAATCGAACGGCGAGTCCGGGAGTGGATGCCGTCGCAGCCCACGAGGAAGTCGCCGCGGGCCTCCGTGCCGTCCTCGAAGCGGGCGATAGCCGTGCGCTGCGGCGTGATCTCGACGTCCTTCAGGCGCTTGCCGAACTCGACGGTGACGCCCCTCCGAATCGCCTGCTCGCGGAGCACCTTGTTGAGCAGGCCCCGCTTGAGCAAGGTGGTCGTCTGGGGAAGAATCCCGAGACGCCTGGCGCGGTGGTTCTGGAAGACGATGCTGGTGGTCGGGGTGCCGAGCGACTCTATGTCTTCCTTGATCCCCAGCGTGTCGAGCACGTCGAGGCCGTTGAGCGCCAGGTTCAGGAAGAAACCAGCCTCGTCGTTGGGCTCCGGTTGTCCCTCGTAGATGACCGGGTAGATCCCGGCCCGCTTCAGGAACATGGCGAGGACCGGGCCCGCGATGCCGCAGCCGACGATAAGGGCTCTTCGCTCTGGGGTTCCGAGCGTGATCTCGTTACTCATGCGTCGCCCTCTTGTTGGGACGAAAGATCTTCCACAGCCAGTCCGAAAGCGTCCAGATCAAGAACGTTACCGCGCTGTGTCCTATGGGGCGAACCCGGGTGTTCTGGAACGCGGCGAGACGCCATTCGCCGTCCTCCTGGCGCGTGGCGACGAGGGTTTGGATCGAGTCGCGCTCCGATGAAGGCTCGCGTTTTCCTTTCATTATCGTGCTGCCGACCGCGTGCACCAGGGCGACGTCGGGACCCAGGAACCGCACGTCCTGGACCTGCCCCACCAGGCGCGTTCCCTTCATCCACTTGTCGAAGAGTTGCTGGTGGAACGGGGCGATCTCCTCACGCCCCTTGAAGCGCGTGCCATCGAACGCGACGAGATCTCCGTCCTCCGTAAAGGCCGCGGCGAAATCGGCGCCACTGCCCCTGTTCCAGCCATCTATCAATTGCTGGCACAGGCCGCGTACCGCCGCCTCGTCGGCGGGATTCACGATAATTTCTCCGTGGTTAGGTTGGGTAGACATTCGGTCGAAGGCTCCTTTCGTTGAGCGGATTGCCACCGTCCCGTGGAGCACCCCATACAGCCGTCGGAAGAATTGAACCCCGCCTGGTACCTTGAGCGGGAACTCCCGCAGGACGTGCCCGCGCTCCTCGGGCGGTAGCTCGACGAGCCTCACCTGCTCCTGCTTGCGGCCGCGGGCGAGGATTCCCCACCCCGCCGCCCGGGCGTTCTTGACCCAGGCGGCGCCATCGAAGCCAGCGACGATGTAACGGTGACCGGCCACCGTCAGCGGAGAGACCGGCGTGGTGCGCAGCTCCCCACTCTTGCGGCCCGGCACGGAGAGCAGGCGCATGGTGCCGATGACCAGGCCGAGGCGCTGCAAAGCCACGACCGCCCGGTTTAGCGGCTTGAGCCACCAGGGTAGCCGGGCTTTCTCAGGCATCGCCTCTTCCCCTATCCGCCGCGGGCTCGGAGTGGAAGGATTTCCACTCGCTCATACCTCCCAGCGTGCCGGCCTCGATCTCGCCGACGAGCCCGCGAACCCAACGAAGCTCAGCTTCCCGCAAGGCGAGCTCGTGCTCGGTCTCGACGAGAAAGAGCCGGGGCAGGCCGCCCTCTATAACTGTGTCCAGGCGGGACCGCGAGCTTTGAACTTCCTCCTCGAGCAGACGTACCCGTTCCTTCAGGAGCCCCACAGCCTCATCCGGAGGAAGCGCCGGGAGGAAGGAGAGGCCGGCCGCGAATTGGGTGTACTCCTTGGCCGGCTCGCTGAGGAGCTCGCGCAGCCAGGTGAGGAACTCGACACGTCCCGCGTCGGTCAGCTCGTAGACGGTTCGCTCCGGACGCCGTCCCTCACGGACCGTCTCTTTAGCAGAGATCAAAGCTTCTCTCATCAACGCCTCCACAACCGAGTACAGAGAGCTGTACCTGAGCCTGACCGACTCGTGCTTGCCGCGCTCGCGCATGGTGGAAACCATCTCGTAAGGGTGCATGGGCCTCTCCAACAGAAGCGCCATCACCGCCAGCGCGAGCGGATTCGATACCTTCCTCTTCGAAGACATCACTCATCCTAATAGTCAATTTCGTCTAGTCGAATTCGACTATATAGCCACTACCGCCCGATGTCAAGCGTCGTGGTGGGCGAGACGGTTCGATTGAGGTGCGGGGGACGCCGAAAAATTCGCCTGACCCTGCCGTTTTGGCTCCTGGGCGTGTTCGAGGGTACCGATAGCGGGACGTATCGTGTAGAATGTTGCCAAGTTTGCGTACGGGAGATGCGCATTTATTGACCGAAGAGGGGGAACCATGAAAAAATTAACGATCCTGACCGCGTTGCTGGCGATGCTGCTGATGGCCTTCACACCGCTGGTCCTGGCTCAGCAGACCCCGCCATCCGATGTGCCCGCCGATTCTGGGGCGATCCCTAGTTTGGTCACCCCTGCGCCCGGGTCCGCCGTTGGATGCCAGAACCTGTATGGTTATCCTACAGCTTTCTGCCAGGTGAACGAAGCGGGGCTTATCACGCTGCCCGATGGCTCTACGGCCCCCGTCTTCGTACAGCCTGACGGTACGGCGTTTTTGCTAGACGAGGAGACCGCCATCCTGATCCCCACCGGCACGTCGAGTCCGCCGCCTGAAGATCCCGAAGACATCCAGTACGACAACGCCCAATGAGAGTCGCAGGCACCCGCATCGCCAGTGGCATAAGCTCCTAAAAAGGCTCTTCCAGAGCCAGAGAAACAGTCCTCAGCCGCCTACAAAAAAGCGAGCGTCCCGTCTAGTAGTACACCACTAGGGTTTTGACGCATATACGGTCTCGTGGTACACCACGTGGTACACCAGCCCGAAACGCGGGAGGTGCCAACCGTGAAGAAGGTGTACGTGGTGGACTTGACCTCGG
>JAIVIG010000476.1 GCA_020200675.1 Actinomycetota bacterium | reverse complement strand
GAGACAACGTCTGGTAGTTTGTGGGTTGAGTGAGGAGGAAGACTTGACCCAAGAAGAAGAGTTCAAAGACACCGTAAAGCGAGACGTTGAGACCCGGGTGCGCGAGGGCGTCAAAGCCGTCCTCGAGGAGGTCCTCCAAGAGGAGATGACCAAACACCTAAACGCCGGCCACCGGGAGCTCACCCCCGCCCGAAAAGGGGAGCGCAACGGCCACTACCAACGCAACCTGGTGACCCCCGCGGGCAAGATAGAGCGCCTGGAGGTCCCCAGGGACCGCGAAGGGGAATTCGTCACCGAGGTCTTCGAGCGCTACAAGCGGATGACCGGCGACGTCGAGGAAGCCATCCTAGAGATGTACCTCTCCGGGATCTCCACCCGAAAGATCGCCGGGATTACCGATGCCTTGAGCAAGGTGAGGATCGGCAAAGACGTGGTAAGCCGCATCGCCTCTCGCCTCGAAGAACAGCAGAGGGCCTGGCGGGAGAGACCTCTGGAGAAGAGCTACTACCCCTACCTTTACCTGGATGCGACGTACCTGAAGGTGCTCTGGGGGGCGAGCGCGGCGAGCTTGGCGCTTTTGGCCTGCGTGGGGGTCAACGAGGAGGGCCACCGGGAGGTTTTGGCGGTGGAGGTAGCCGGAGGGGAGAAAAGCGCGGCATACTCTTCGCTGCTTCGGGGCCTGATGGACCGAGGCCTAAAAGGGGTTCGGCTGGTGATAAGCGACGACCATGAGGGGATAAAGGCGGCGGTGGCGGGCGAGCTGCCGGGGGTGGAGTGGCAGCGCTGCACGGTTCATTTCCAAAGGAACGTGTTGGCGCACGTGCCGGCGAGCGCGATGGGAGAAGTCGCCGAGGACCTAAAGGCGATCTTCAAGGTGCGACGAGAGAAGACGGCCAAAGCGCTGGCCGAGGAGTTCGTAGGGCTCTACGAGAAGCGCTACCCGAAGGCGATTGCGGTTTTCGAGGCCGGGATCGGGAGCGCCCTAACCTACTTGCGCTACCCTGGGTCTCACCACGCCCGGATACGCACGACGAACGTGCTGGAGAGGCTCTTCAAGGAGGTGAAGAGGCGGACGAAGGTGGTCGGGGTGTTCCCGAACGAGACGAGCGCGAGCACGTTGGCGACGGAGGTAATCTTAAGGAGCAGCGAGGAGTGGGCGCTAAAGCGCTATCTCTCCATGGAAGCCCTCGAAGCGGTGGAAAAACCGAACCCACAACTTTCCAGACGTTGACGGAGCGAGGCACCGGCGGGTCAGCGAGAGGTGACTCCTGCAGCTAGAGACATAACAAGCAGCAGTCAAGGTAACCGCGGTTATCGAAGTTACCGGTTACTACGGCAGTAACTATGAAGGAGGCACGGCTCGCCGGAAGCGGCACCGAGCCCTTCCACGATCCCATACGCACCCCCGGCCGCTCGGCGTCTGGCGGAGGCACCAATCCCTTCTTCGTCGAGTTCTACGCCGAGACCGCCACCGGGATGCAAGACCTCGAAGCCTGCGAGCACACTGCCCAGGTCCCATACGAGGTCCGGGAAGACCGCGAAGAGAGCTTCCGGGCGGGCCGACTCCCCATCCTCTACTGCTCCCCAACGATGGAACTGGGTGTGGACATCTCCGAGCTCAATGCCGTCAACCTCCGCAACATCCCGCCGACCCCGGCCAACTACGCTCAACGCAGCGGCCGGGGCAGGACCGGGAGGGTGGACCACAACAGCAAATGCCGGGCGAAGCTATCGCTTCCCCGGCGCGGCCAACCTGATTAGAGAGGTTGACGGCATTGAGTTTATCGGGAAGTGGCGGATCTCGGGATCGTATTGAAGATTGAAACTAAGGGCTCGCTTACCGCTCAGCATGCGGCATCGTTCGCCTTAGGCGACGACATCCCCTCCCCTTTTCTGCAAGTTCTGCATGCCAGACAGCCGGTGCATCTGCTCGCGGGTGGCAGGGTAGAGCTCCCGGTAGACGTTGTAGAGCTCGTTATAGATGCCGCGGTTCTCCTCGTCGGGCTCGACGCTGGACGCGATTGTGGTCCAGTCAGTGTCCGGGTCGGCCAGGCCGACGGCGCGGGCGGCCAGGAGGGCGTCGCCGTAGGCGGCCCCGATAGTCTGCTCGGGGAGGTCTTGCGGGCGGCCGGTTACGTCGGAGATTATTTGGGTCCAGAGGCCGCCCTTGGTCCCGCCGCCGACGGCGACGAGCCGCTCGCCGCCTCCCCCAGCCTCCCGCATCGACTCGAAGATGTGCCGGACGCCGTAGGCGATGGCTTCGAGCATGGCCCTGTACAGGTGGCCGCGGCCGTGACTGATGGTGAGACCCGAGATCACACCGCGCGCCTTCGGGTCGAAGAGAGGTGTACGCTCGCCGGCGAAGTAAGGCAGTACGACCAGGGCGTCGGAGCCGGGCGGAACGGCGACGGCCTCATCGGTGAGCTTCTCATAGGGGACGCCGCCGGAGATCTTCTGCAACCAGCCGGTCAGTGCGCCGGAGGTCGCCATGCCGGCGGCAAGATTGTGGGTGCCGGGGAGTATCCCAGTCGTCCCCCAGAGCCCCGGATGATGGAGCGCTTCCTCGAGCACCTCGATGATGAACATAGTCGTGCCGTACA